>JBIKYI010000010.1:0-15689 GCA_044355355.1 Limnothrix sp.
GGATCCGCGAGGGACTCCGCATCAATCCGCAAAATCTTTAACTGGGGAAACTGATTTTGTAGATAAATTTCCAGCGTGGAAGTGCCCCATTGACTCTTGAGCTTTTGGGCAGACAGACAAACAAACGGCTTGCCTCCTTCCCGAATATGTTGCTCTAGATCCCGCACCAAACGCTTCGGTGTACCGTCTGCATAATGATGGAGTTGATAGCCACTCGCCCCATCTGCCCGCCATTGATTTTCCACCACATAGGGGGCAAAATCGTGTCCCCCCAGGGTTAACAGATAATCCAACGACACATCACTCAGATCCGCATCGCTGATATAAACCTGTCCCTCCCCTTCAAAGACGTTCTGCATCAATAGCTTGAGATTTTGCAGAATATGTACCCGATTTTCACGGCAGGTACTGGAGTTGAGACCATGCCACAGCACTTGCTCCACCTCGTCAATGATGATCAGGGCATCTGACCAATGGTGGGGGTTAAATCTTGCCTGGGATTTGTTGTGGAGGGAATCAATACAAAGTCCGTAGCCATTGATTTTTAGACTTGGCTCTGTGGATCTGTCCTTGCCTTTGGGTAAATCGCGGATATAGTCCAACCCAAACCTTTGACAAAGTTCTTCCACCAAGCGGATACGGTGTCCAATCACCAACACGGGCTGTTGTCTGGCGATCGCCCCCGCAACGACAGATTCCAGATAACGGGTTTTGCCCGTACCCTTCGGCGATTTCAGGGCAACTAATTTTGCGTCATCCGGCACAGTCACATCACTGAGGTAACGCTGATTTAATTCCTGTTGTCGATCATAGGTTAAATGGTTGAGATCCTGGGCTTTCCAGAGATCAAGGGAGAGGGCTTGTTGATAGAGTTGGTCAAATTTAGCCTGACCATGGTTGGCGATCAGATCATCCACCCCTTTACCGAGGGCAGTATCCCAAGTAATAACGAATACCTCACAGCCCTGCTGCTTAAGCAGATAGCCCGTTTTGCGGGTGGCAGCTTTGACCGCCTTGACCGTGCTGAGTTTTTCGTCCTGGTCAAAGGCGATATAGATTTTGCGTTGCGCCTCGACTAATTTTTTCAGTTGCGGAATTAAATGCGATCGCCCAATGGTATTCCCGGCTTCATCCTTTGGTGTCCGTACCGCGCCATAGATCCCCGGTAAGGCGATCGCCGCATAACCCGCACTTAAGAGCGCCCCTGCCTTCTTCGCCCCTTCCGTGATCACCAAGGGAATTTCCGGGTGTTCCTTCAGCCATTGCCAAAAGCCACCATCCGGCTGACCCTCATCCCAATCCTCCTCACCAAATGCCACCTGATAGCGACTCGCCACCACCTGCCACAAATGCAACGGCACACGCAGGGCGAACAAACCTGTACTCACCTTCGGCGGATGTTCATACTTGATCACCTTGCCCTGGTCGCCATATAAACGGGGTTGCTCCGGTTTAAAACAGCCCCACAAATCCGCGCCACCCGTTAACAGGTCAACACCAGAACACCACCAGCCACCCGCTTCCGTGTGCTGATAGCGCTGTAAATAACTATCACCCAACCTGCCATCATTACGCCGGGGCAACTCGTCCGAGTACAGCAAATAATCCAAAGGGCGATCGCCCTCCAAGGGAACCACATTCATCTTGATCAACTCAGGATCAACACAACTGCGCTGCCATTCTCGAATATGATCCATGCACCAAACCTCTGACACTACATCTGGGGTACTTCAAGATAACCCACACTACATTTAGTGCGCAAGTCTTTTTTTGGCTGAGGCTTGATAATTTTTTAATCAATTCTTAGGGAAGGCAAAGAATCCACTCTGGTGGGTCATTCTAGCGGGGCTAGGGGCGAAACAAGATTTGTAAACGACATCTGAGTCTGTAATCAGGGGGTGATCGTTAGGGTCTTGGCAACGGCGTAACGAACAAGGCAAAAAATACTAATGCCCAAGGAATCTCGGCGATCGCCAACCATGCGGGCAGCCAGACTCCCATTATCGCATGAATAGATTGAGGCAAAAATATTTAGGCGATCGCTAGTACTACAAACTCAATCAGGCAGCCGATGCCGGGATTAATTGGTTGGCTTCTTAACCTGAGTAAACTGCTGCTCCCTTGCCTGGGGATTTTCAGCGGGAGGGATTTTACCTGTTTTGAGTTCGTCAGCGAGGATATTAATCGCCTTGGCATACTGTGGGTCTTGCATCGTACCGATTTTCGTGCGATCAGCCTGTAACTCTTCCTGCACCTTCTCATCAAGTTCCACCACAAAATCCGGGGCAATACCTTCTTTGTTAATGTCCCGCCCCGCAGGGGTGAGATATTTCGCGATGGTCACCACCATACCGGAATCATCCCCTAGGCGACGCACCGACTGCACCAAGCCCTTACCAAAGGTATTTGTCCCCACCAGTACAGCCCGTTTGTTGTCCTGTAATGCGCCGGATAGAATCTCACTGGCACTTGCAGAACCACCATCGACCAACACCACCAAAGGCTTATCGGTCATGGCTTTGCCTTTTACTGCTTCCTGGCGATCGACTTCTCCCACGCGGTTCACGGTTGAGACGATGCCGCCCCCGTCGAGCCACATCTGGGCAATGTCAATGCTGGCATAGAGTAAACCACCGGGATTGGAGCGTAGATCGAGTATGTAAGCTGATACATTTTTCTTCTCTAGATCGGCGATCGCCTCCCGCATTTCCCCCGTTGCCTGGGCACTAAACTGGGTCAGACGAATATAGCCAATATCACCGATAGCATTCGTATCCACCCGCGCCTCCACCGGATGAATCTGAATTACCTCCCGCACAATGTTGAATTTCATCACCTTTTCATCCCGGCGAATCGTCAACTCTACCTTTGTTCCCCTTTGACCCCGGATCAAATTGACCACATCGTTAAGATCCATGTCAGCGGTGGGATTACCGTCCACAGCAACAACGACATCCTTCGCCATAATCCCCGCCTCGAACGCAGGGGTTTCCTCAATGGGGGCAATGACCACCACCTCATCGGTGTCCTTATCCTTGGCAATCTGAATGCCGACCCCGGTGAGTTCGCCGGAGGTGTCGATCTGCATATTTTCAAAATCTTCGGGCGGCATAAAACGAGTGTAGGGATCGTCTAATAACGCCAGCATTTCCCGGATGGCTTCGTAGGCTTGCTCTGGTTCTGCGTAATCTTTTTTGAGGTATTCCTTACGGACTTCGCGCCAGTCATGTTGATTAAAGGTGGCATCTACATATTCCTTGTTAATGACATACCAAACTTCGTCTACAACTTCCTTGGGACTGTTGGTGATGTAGGCTTTGCTTTGGGAGTAGTGCAATCCTGCCCCTGTGACCGCCACCGTCGTCAGTACGAGAGCTGTTGCGCCGAGTACAAAGGGTTTGTAGTTAGACATGAACTTTAAAAATATTGGCTTGAATAATTAACTGGAATCTTGGGCTGGAATTTTTGATTGGCAAAACTTGACTGATTGCGCCGGATAGTTTGACCGGCTTTGATGTTTGATCGTCGGTCACTGATAAGGTCAACCGGTGATGGGGCAATCGCCTGGTTGTCTTGTTATTGCTGTGGATTTTTAGTCTATTTATATATGCTAATGCAGTCCCTCCAAAATCGGACAGGTGATCGGGGCGATCGCCTAAGTTTTTGGGGAAATTTTCAGGGGATTTTCAGAATGGAGCGGGGGATCAAGCTGTGGCAAAGGACTCCAGGAGTCGGCAGGTTCTGGCGAAAATAGTCCCCTTAATGAGATGATGTTGGGCAACAAACGGGCTAAATAACGCGAAATCACAACGATCATGACCAACGCCAAAGCAATCTCCATCCTCGGTTCCACAGGCTCCATTGGTACGCAAACCCTCGATATTGTGCGATCGCACCCGGATCGCTTTCAGGTGGTGGGGATGGCAGCGGGTCGCAATATCCAGCTTTTGGCGGCACAGGTCGCGGAGTTTAAGCCGGAGATCGTTGCTACCAGTGAAGAAAGTCTTTTGCCGGAGTTAAAGGCACTCCTTCAGGATCTGGATTATCAGCCACAAATTATTGCCGGGCAGGAGGCGATCGTTGAGGTTGCCCGTTATGGGAATTCGGAAAGTGTGGTTACTGGCATCGTCGGTTGTGCCGGATTGTTACCCACCATCGCGGCGATCGAAGCGGGTAAGGATATCGCCCTCGCCAATAAAGAAACCCTCATTGCCGGGGGACCTGTGGTTTTACCGTTGGTGGAAAAACATGGCGTGAAACTTCTTCCCGCTGACTCTGAACATTCTGCCATTTTCCAATGTTTGCAGGGGGTTCCAGAGGGGGGACTGAAACGCATTATTTTGACCGCATCCGGTGGCGCATTCCGGGATTTACCCGTGGAAAAACTCGCTACAGTCACCGTCAAAGATGCCCTCAAACATCCCAACTGGTCGATGGGTCAGAAAATCACCATTGACTCTGCCACCTTGATGAATAAGGGATTAGAGGTGATCGAAGCCCATTATTTATTTGGGAAGGACTACGACGATATTGATATTGTGGTGCATCCCCAAAGTATTATTCACTCACTGATCGAGCTACAGGATACGTCGGTTTTGGCGCAGTTGGGTTGGCCGGATATGCGTTTGCCGTTGCTTTATGCCCTGTCCTATCCTGAGCGGATTTATACCGAATGGGAGCAGTTTGATTTGGTGAAGGCGGGGGATCTCACCTTCCGTAAACCGGATCATGAAAAGTATCCCTGCATGAATCTTGCCTATGCTGCGGGACGGGCTGGGGGGTCTATGCCTGCGGTGCTGAATGCCGCTAATGAGCAGGCGGTGGCGCTTTTCCTGGCGGAACAGATTGAATTTTTGGATATTCCTCGCTTGATTGAAAGGGTTTGCGATCGCCACCAGAACGATAACGCCCAAAACCCAAGCCTAGAGGACATTCTAGAGGCTGATCGCTGGGCAAGACAGGAAGTGATCACCCTACAGCCGCAACTGGTTTAGCACAAATTCGGAAAAAAATATGTATTTTTCTTTATATAAAATAATAATTCTTTACAAAAAATACATCATTTATTAGTAAACAGATCACAAGGAAAATACCTAGGAGCGTTTAGGATGGTGGCGATCTCACCCCAGAATTTACCTAAATCTTTCTATGGCTTCTGCTTCCTCGACTCGGCGATCGCAAATCATGCAGTCTTCCCTTGGGGATTTTTTCGAGCATAGCCCCATCGTTGCCTATGAGGTCGCCTTGGATATGGCGCAAGATAAGGCAGAATCTAAATTTAACTTTGTTAGCCCTAACAGTGCGGTGGTCTTTGGCTATGATGCCCAGGCATTGCTCGGCAACAGCAACCTTTGGCAGCAAAATATCCATCCTGATGATCAAAATCAATATCTAGCAACCCGCCATTTAGCAACCAGCAACGAGCCAGCGGTCGCTCAAAATATCTCCCTCCAGTATCGTTTGCGCCATCAACAGGGTCATGAGGTCTGGGTGCGGGATGATTTTCGGGTGGTGGAGCGACAGGGGCAATTGATTTTGATCGGTACTTGTACGGATATGTCAGAAACGGAGCAGCTCCGGCAATCCCTGGAGGCTCGTACCCAGGAACTCGCCACTAGCCAGCAGTTAACCCAGCAAATTTTGGATGCGATCGCCTATACGATTTTCATTAAGGATGAACAACATCAATATGCTTTCGCGAACCAAGCCCTAAGCGAATTTCTGGGTTTTGAGGCTCAGCAGATCATCGGCAACACGGACTACGCTTTTTTTACTGAGACCCAGGCTGATATTTTTCGGCAACAGGATCTTAAAGTCCGGCAACAGGATCATGTCGAACATCTGGATGAAGTGGTGATCGACCCCAATGGTGAGGAACATTTTCTCTGGACGACCAAAAGCTGTTTTACGGCGGATCAGCAATATCTCCTGGGCATTGTGCTGGATATGACGGCATACAAAAAAGTAGAAACCGACCTGGCTGATTCTGTGCAACGCTTTGAAAATGTGGTCAATAATGTGCCGGGCATGATTTTTCAGCTTTGCCTGACGGCGACGGGGGAATTGCAATTACTGGGGGCAAGTGACTATTGCCAACATATTTTTGAGGTGGATCCCAATGGGGCGATCGCCAATGTGCAGCAGATCCTCACCCAGATCCACCCAGAAGATCAAGCCGAGTTTGAAGCGACCCTCTATGAATCTGCCCATAACTTAACCAAATGGCGACATGAATGGCGGATCCTTACCCCCTCTGGTCAACCCAAATGGCTCCGTAGTCGCTCCGAACCTATTCGCCTCAAAAATGGTGACACCATCTGGAATGGCATTATCTTCGACAATAGCGATCGCCAAAAAATTGCCGAGGAAAGACTCTATCGCCGTAACCTCAAATCCACCGCCATCAATATTTTCCAGGGACTACTAAGGAATCCCCATACTCATTTTGTCGATATTCTCCGCCAGGTGGGTCAAGTGACCGAAAGTGATCGCGCCTTCCTCATTTGCCATAGCCAGCCCCAACGGGGTTCCCGACTAGCTACAGAATGGTGTCGCCAGGGAAATGGCTCCTCAATCCGTCCCTATTTCGAAAATTTAGAATTTGATCATGACAGTTGGTGGATGCAAGAGATCAGCCAAAATCGAGAGATTATTTGCAATCACTATGACGATCTGCCCCCCGCTGCCGCTGCCATCAAAACAAGACTAGAACAGGCAGGGATTAACTGCCTTGCCGCAGTGCCAATCTTTGACAATCAACAGCAACTATGGGGTGTACTGGCATTGGCGCTCCATCAGCCGGATATCGAGGGTTTTAACTATGAAGATGCCCAGATCCTCCGCATTGTCGGGGAAATGCTCTACGTCACAGCCGCCCGTCAAAATCAACAACAGCAATTGCGGGAAAGTGAGGCAAAATTCCGGGGGATTTTTGATCATGCAGGGGTTGGGATCGTCCAGTTGGATCAGGACTTTCGCTTTACGGAGGTGAATAGTGCCTTTGCGGAGATGCTGGGGGAAGAGGCGAATGATTTCCTGGGGCAGTCGTTTCTTGCGATTACCGCTACGGACTCGTCCCAGGGCGATCGCCAATTCTATAATCACTTAGCCACCACAGGCTTCGTCACAGGCGAACAATGTCTCTATAACAGCTTTGGGCGGGAAATTTGGGTCAAGATCCATTTCTCGCAGGTACAAGCCCAAGCCAACGAGAGCGATCTCCATTACTACATCGCCGTAATTGAAGACATTAGCCAGCGCAAACGTGCGGAAGAAATCAGTCGTGCCCTGCTTGTCCGTAATCAGTCCCTTTTGATTGCTCTGGGAGAGATTACCTACGATCATTTTCTGAGGGAAGACATTCTCAATTGGGAGGGGAATTACCGCGCAACTCTGGGTCATTCCGCCGAGGAAATTGGCAACGATACAGCGAGTTGGATGGCATTGATTCACCCCGATGATCGCGAAGCGGTGCTGACGGAATTTCACCGCGCCATGACCGAGGAAAATAAATTATTTGATATTGAATATCGTTTCCGTTGTCAGGATGGCAGTTACCTCTGGATGCATGATCGAGGGGTGATGCAGGGGAATTACCAAGGGCGATCAGAACGGTTTATCGGCGTGATGCGGGATATCAGTGCCCGAAAAGAGTCGGAGGAACAGCTCCGCGCCAGTGAGGAACGGTATCGCCAAATCGTGGAGACAGCCCAGGAGGGGATTTGGGTCTTGGATGCTGAGGCGAAGACTGATTATGTCAATCCGCAAATGGCAGCTATGTTGGGTTATAGTCCAGAGGAGATGTTGAGGCAATCTCTCTATGCTTTTATGGATGAGGAAAATCAGGTTTTAGCCAAGGTAAATTTTACCCAACGTCAGCAGGGAATTGCCGGTAACCATGATTTTTGCTTTCGGCATCGGGATGGCTCGGAGGTCTGGACGATGATTTCCACGAGTCCTCTGACGAATGATTCTGGGGAGTTCATTGGTGCTTTGGGGATGGTCTCAGATATTAGCGATCGCCATCGGGCAGAACAGGAATTAATCCAAAATCGTGATCTCCGGGAGGCTATTTTTAATGAGTCGGCGGATGCCCTCTTCCTCGTGGATACGGAAACATTGCTCACCTTTGATTGTAATGAGAAGGCGGTGGAAATGTTTGAGCGGCAAAATAAGGAGGAACTCATTGGCATTGAGGGGCATATTCTCCAGCGGCAGCAATTTACGGAGGTAGAGCTGTTGGCGATCGCCGAAGATATCCAAACTACAGGGTCTTGGAACCGCGAATTAGAATTTGTCACCAAAACCGGACGAATTTTTTGGGGTCACCTTGCCGCAAAAAATATCACCGTCGCCGGACGCAAAATGAATTTAGTGCGGGTCACTGATATCGACCAGCGCAAAAAAGCAGAACAGCAACTGCTACAAACCAATGCCGAACTCGAACGGGCAACCCGCCTCAAGGATGAATTCCTCGCCAATATGAGCCACGAACTGCGCACCCCCCTCAACGCGATTTTGGGGTTAGGCGAAGTCCTACAGGATGAAGTTTATGGCAAATTGAATGCCCCTCAACGGCGATCGCTCCAGACCATCGAGCGTAATGGACAGCACCTGTTAGCCTTAATTAACGATGTTTTGCACCTATCCAAGATCGAAGCCGGACACCTCAGCATCGAACCCAATGCCGTTTCAGTGAAAGCGGTTTGTAGTGCGAGTTTAAACCTGATTCGTGAACAAATTAACGAAAAACAACAGCGTCTCCAGATTCAGTACCCGACCATTTCCCCTGTCATTCGGGGTGATGAATTGCGATTACGACAAGTGCTGATTAATTTGCTGAGCAATGCCATTAAATTCACCGATGTGGGCGGCGAAATTCAGCTTGCCATTACCCTGCAACCAGAACAGGAACAACTCAGTATCCACATTAAAGATAATGGCATTGGTATTGCCCCAGAAAACATTGGCAAACTCTTTCAGCCTTTTGTACAACTGGATAGTAGTTTAACCCGTCGTTTTTCTGGTACAGGCTTGGGACTGGCTCTGGTGCGCCGTATTGCGGAACTCCACGAGGGTTCTGTTTCGGTCATAAGTAAATTGGGTGAGGGGAGTAAATTTTCGATTCATCTCCCTTGGTCGCCTTCTTCGCAACTACCATCCCAGACAATCCAGAATCAGACGCTCATCAAGTTAGGGGAAGAGTCAGTGCATAATCAACACAACTCGCTACAACAGGAACAGCCTGTCATTTTAATTGCGGATGACGATGACGATAATATCGAGACGATGTGGGATTACTTACTCAGCCAGGGTTATCGGTTAATTCGAGCGAAACATGGTCAGGAAGCCCTGGAATTTGTAGCACAGAGTCCACCGGATTTGATTTTGATGGATATTCAGATGCCTGAGATGGATGGTTTCACGGCGATCGCCCGACTCCGGGAAACTTTTACGAAGGAAGATCTACCGATAATTGCTTTAACTGCCCTTGCTATGGATGGCGATCGCCAACGGTGTTTGGATGCGGGGGCAAATATCTACCTCTCCAAGCCTTTTCGATTAAAAACCCTAGTCCAAGAGATACGTCAACTCTTAACGCCCCCCAATTAAATCAAGCTCAATTAAAACGGCGGGGTTGTCCGGTAGCTGGGATTATTTAAACTGCGATTATTTAAACTGCACGAAGGTATTTTCGCCTGTGGCAAATTCACGCGCCTTGGTCTCAATGATTTGTAGCTGACCGATCGCCAAGGAACAGGGACTGCCATAAACTTGTCGCACACGTTCGCTAGCCAGGGTTAAGGATTCCTGCGATCGCCGAACAAAATCCGCTAATTCATAGCTTTGTCCCGACTGAAAATATTTGTGCACGACGGTGGAAGGGGAATAAAACTGATCCTCTGACCCATCTGGCCAAACAATATCAAAGGTGACTGCGGGCATGGTTACTTTCCTCCTGTAAATCCGGTGAGGGGTTGTTGTTGAAGATCCCAGAAAAGCTGAGTCTCGCAACCTAGTTTAAGGGTCAAAGCGTGACCGGGTTGTATCGTGGCGATCGCCTCTGCCACTAAACCTACCTGCTGAAAAAGCGCCTTTACCTGTTGCACCAACTGGGGACGCACACTCAGCAAAAAACCATAGCTCGGAAAACTCAACAACCATTGTGTAAAATCCAAACCTGCTGGACAGGGAACTGCATCGAGATCCAAGACTGCGCCACAATTCGAGGTTTCCAGCAACATCAACGCCGTGCCAATAATGCCGCCCATGCTGACATCTTTACCCGCGTCACAAAGATTATTTTCAGCAAGGTAGGGCAAAATATCCCAGTGTTTTTGTAATAATTCTGAATCTGCCAGCGTCGCGGCATCCCAGCAATAGGGCAAATCGGGGCGCGGTTGACCCTGGAAATTCGCCACAAGGATCAGGCGATCGCCCACCTGGGCATCAAAGCTCGTAATCAAGGATTTTGCTCGCCCTAAAATCGCCACACTCAGCGCATCATAAGCACTGTGGGTATTCGTATGCCCCCCGACAATGGGCACATTAAACCGCGTCGCCGCCGCTTGCATTCCCGCCCAAATTTGCTCGGCTTGGTCAGTATTTTGACTCCACAAGGCATCCACCACGGCGATCGGTCGTCCGCCCATCGCATAGATATCACTCACATTAACCAGCACCCCACACCATCCCGCAAACCAAGGATCTTGGGCGATTAAACCCGGAGCCATCCCCTCCGCCGCCAAGAGTAAAAAACCATCCTGATCGGGAATCGCTGCGCAATCATCCCCCAATTGAATGGCTTGACCCGTTGCTGTAAACCGTTCTTGAAATTGTCGCGATGCCAACTGAATATCTTGTTTATGCAAAATACCAAGCGTTTGCTTTAATTCTGTCACTAAAGAATCTAACATCGCAAGAATTGGTAATTCATAAAACACAAAAAATGGAATTTAAGACGAATTTGCTAGAGCGTAAAAATTGAAATCTTAAAGCAATTCAAGTTTTAGTTAAAATCTAAAATTATGAACAAAGATAGATTTTAAAACCTCTGATTTTTTAGGGTATTTATTAAGACAAGATCAAGCTGCTTTTTCTCCAATCGTGAGTACGACACCAAACATTAAATAATGATGGGTCACTGTGGCAAAACCCACGTTTTTTGCCATGGTAGTCCGTTCTGCGCGGGTATAAAAACGAGTCCCTCCTGGAGAAAAAGGCGTGCGATCGCCCAATGCGCCTTCACCCTGACAAAAATCCGCGAGATACAATTTTCCGCCCGGTTTAAGCACCCGTTGCACCTCCGCCAAAACCTTGCTGGGGTTGGGATAATGCAAAAAACTAATCGTATTAAATACCGCATCAAAGGTGTTGTCCGCAAAGGGTTGTGCCTCCGCATTACCGATCTCAAAGGTCAGGCGATCGCCCCAAGCCTGATTATTTAACCTTGCCTGGCGCACCATCTCCGGCGACAAATCCAAACCCACCCCCGTTAAAGCAGGATATTCTTTGCCCAACCGCTTAAACAATTTGCCCGTACCGCAGCCAAGATCCAGCACATAGCTCGTCTGTTCCACCGCCGCATATTCCAGCATCCGTTTATGCACCGCTTGATAAAAAGGCGTGGTCAAAAGAATGTCGTAATACCCAGCCCAATTATCGAAAAAACGCTGTTTCTGATCAAAAAAATTGCCAGTCATCGGAAACTCCCAGAAACTTACCATCACTCTAGTTTTAACCAATGATCCTAACGTATTCCTCCTGCTGACTGGGGTTAGCAAAGCGAATCCACTAGGAC
Organism: Limnothrix sp.; assembly: GCA_044355355.1. Taxonomy (GTDB): domain Bacteria; phylum Cyanobacteriota; class Cyanobacteriia; order Cyanobacteriales; family MRBY01; genus MRBY01. Next base: position 11,801 of record JBIKYI010000010.1, read on the forward strand.
ACTTGCCATGCCGAGAGATCAAGTTGAGGACGAATATTTACCGCTGGAGGATAAAACTCTAAATCCGCTTCCATTAAATGGTGGGGGCGATCGCATATTTCGATTTCCTTAATAGAATGCCAATGTTGCCGCTTAAAGAAACGCACATTTTGTAATTGCACCGTCGCGAGAAATTTTGTGCAACCCCAACCATGGGCAGTGGTGACTGCCTTATAAATCAAGCCTTTGCCAATTTGCCCCACCCGTCGATAATCTGGGTCAACGCCTAATCTGCCGCCGTACCAAACATTCGGTTCCCGCTCATAAATTCTGACCACACCTGCCACCTGATTCTCTGGATCGAGTGCCACAATTGGATAGGCAAACTGATCAATATTATCTAGATCATGCCCGGTGAAAAGTCCCTGTTCTTCACAAAAAATCGCCTGACGTAAAGCGAAATAGCCGCGAATTTCTGCCGGAGATTGTGCTAATTCAAATTGATATTGAGTTCTCGACATAACTAAAATATCCTTTATTTTTCAAATGTTGATAATGCAGAACAAGCGCCACATTTTGCACAGCCTGCTTTCATTTCCACCGAAGAAATTCCCGATTCTTTTAATAGCTTGCCGACCCGTTGATAGAGCGCAAACATAAAATCGGTATCTGGTGCGGGGTGATTAGCTAAAGGCGTTTCGGAAATGGGGACAAAAGGCACGACAAAGGGATAAACGCCAATGCTCACTAACTTTTCAGCGGCTGTTACTAGGGTTTCAAAACTGTCTCCCAAGCCTGCCAACAGATAGGTACTCACTTGTCCCCAACCAAATACTTTGACTGCAGCTTCATAGGCTTCGTAGTAATAGGAAACGGGAACTTCGGCTTTGCCTGGCATGATTTTTGCCCGCACTTCTGGATCGACTGCTTCCATGTGCATCCCCAAACTATCGATGCCTGCCGCTTTCATTTTTTCGAACCAAATAAAATCATCGGGGGGTTCGCACTGTGCCTGAATGGGAATATTGACCCGTGCCTTAATTGCCGCTGCACATTTTGTTAAATAAGCCGCACCTCTATCTTTTGAATTGGGTGTTCCGGTCGTCATGATCACTTGTTCAATGCCATCGAGTTCGACTGCTGCTGCGGTCACTTCGGCGAGTTGTTCTGGTAATTTTCGGGCGATCGTTCTGTCTGCGTCTAGGGATTTTTCGATAGCGCAAAACTGACAAACGGTGGATTCATCGCGGTAACGCATACAGGTTTGTTGTACCGTTGTGGCGAGGACATTGTTGCTGTGGAGTAGGGCAATTTTCCAGTAGGGAATGCCATCCGCCGTGGTCAAATCATAGAATTTGGGCTTGTTAGGCAAGGAAATGGGAGCAATTTCTTCGTCTCCTTTGCGTAAAACCGTCTCTGTCGGCATTGTTTCGAGATCGATGCTGTAGGGCGATCGCCTGGCGGTGGAGGTATAAATCGGTACCATCACCGTTGTCCCATCCACCGTGATCGCCCGATGATCTGAAGGACCCGCACCGCCTTTGCGCCCTGCATTTTTGGAGCTAGGATCAGCCAATTGCAAGCCTTTTGATTGAAGTTCTGTGATGAGACGTTGCTTATTCATATCGCTAAAATATTGTGCGTAAAAAGTCTGGGCTTAGAGACTGAGAATGGAGTTGACAGGCATTGCATCGGGAATTTGCGACGGTTCCAAATCTGGAGAAAGGGTTGGCTTGGTAGGACTGGATTGCAATGCTGACCAGGGCTGGGTATTGAGTTGAAGCTGCAATAAATCGGGTCGAGCGTAATGTCCAACGGAATCCATCATGCGTTTGCGCTTAGTAATTAACGAGAAATCGAGATCGGCGATCGCCAACCCTTCACCCTCAGCAATTGGCTCACAGAGATGTTTCCCTTCCGGGCTAATAATTGCCGTATAACAACCACCGCTCAGAGCCTTATGCATTTTTTCATCGGTCGTAATTTGCAACTTTTGTTCAGCCGTTAACCAGCCCGTCGCATTCACCACAAAACAACCCGATTCCAGCGCATGGTGACGCATCGTCACTTCCATCTGATCCGCAAACACCTGACCCACCATCGATCCAGGAAATTGCCCGCAGTGAATCTGTTCATGTTGCGCCATCAACGTATAACGCGCCAAAGGATTGTAATGCTCCCAACAAGCCAGCGCCCCCAACCGTCCGACAGCGGAATCCACCGTTGTCAAACCCGCGCCATCCCCCTGACCCCACACCATGCGTTCGTGGTAAGTCGGTGTAATTTTGCGACGTTTCAGCAGTAACGAACCATCCGCATCGAAAATGAGTTGCGTGTTATAAAGTGAACCTTCATCCCGCTCATTCACCCCCAAAACCACCACCATCGAGTGGGTTTTTGCAGCTTGGGCGATCGCCTCAGTCACCTTCCCCGGCACGACCACCGCCTCGTCGTATAACTTGAGGTGACTTTTCCCCATTAAAACAGGCGGTTCAATAAAGGAAAAATAAGGATAGTAGGGGACAAACGTTTCAGGAAAGACAATGAGTTGAACGCTTTCCTGCGCAGCTTGATTAATAGTATCCAGTACCTTCTCTGTTGTCCCATCACAGCTAAATAATACCGGACTAATCTGAGCCGCTGCTGCACGAATTGTCTGAGAATAATCAAGCATAATCTTGTCCAGTAAAATATCACTGGATCAGGCAAAGAATAAAAGGATAGCTCACGACAATTGTGAAAGTTGTAGACCTATAACTCGCATACAAAAATCAAAAACTATCCCGGCAAAATCAAGAACTTACTCTTTTTAATAACCTTTCTAAACAACTTTGAACAACAATGATTACATTGTCCAAGTATCAAGAATAAAAGCACCTTCTTTACGATGCATCAAGATCAAATCCATGACATCAAGGGGATTAATCGGACGAATACCAGGGATTAATGAAGGCTCACCATGACCGTAGAGAGCTTGCAATGCAAAGCGACAGGCGTAAACTTTGCCACCAGATTCCATAATTTTCACAACGCGATCATTCATTGCCATATGACCAGGAAATGCTTCATCACCAAGCTTGGGAAAACCCCGTTGTACACCCAGAGTTACACCGGGACCATAAAGAAGAACAGAAGTCTCGAAGCCCTTTTTAATTAAGCGGCTTGCCTGTAGCAAATTGACTAGACCAATAGATCCTTCAAATGCCACAGTATGAAAGGTAATTAATGCTTTTTCACCCGGATCGGCTTGAACATCAGGGAAGACTTTTTCTTCATAATCGACTAAGAAATCACCAGTTTGATGGGCGGGTGCAGTAACCTCAGGCATAATCTAATTCCTTAATTGATAAGTTTTTTAGTTGTGTACTTCAATGGAATCAAATGTAAGAGTGAAGCTTTGCAATGCTTGTATCATTAATCACAAAATATTGGTTTTGCCCGAAAGTCATAGGTATTCTGGGTCGCCATCTTAATCTATTTCAGTCAATAAGATTATATTTTTTTAATCAAAATAATTAAAAAGATGTCTCTATGGCTTAGATTTGCAGGATTTCAGAGATTTTTTTACAGATTCGTGTGCTTTGATGTCGTTCATCAATTTGATTTTTTATACTAGGTCTGACCTGTCTAAATCGATAGGTTTCCCTTTCTTTGGATGACAAATTATGCTCTTTTTGGCGATCGCCTATGAGTACCATCAGAGATGAAAGTTTTGTAGTGAAAGTTACAAGAAAGTCAAAAATAGACCGTTAGAGTGAAAGGCAAGCAGAAGCGATAGAACTCAATGAGAGCAAATGTCCTATGGAAAATCACTACGCGGTGATTGTGATTGGTGGTGGTCAGGCAGGTCTAGCAATTAGTTATCTGCTTAAGCAACAAAATATCCGTCATATTATTTTTGAAAAACATC
>JBIKYI010000371.1:0-3897 GCA_044355355.1 Limnothrix sp.
ATCCGGGGAAAATAGAGGACGGATACTGCTAAAGGGAAACACTTCCCGCCAAGATGATGAAATGACGACTAATACATCAGAAAATTTTCTCAGGACTATCTCAAATGCCTCTAAACATTCACGATTAAACTGTAAAAGATCTCCCACTTGTTGTGCAATCTCAAACTTTTTTTCGGGAACGAGTACGCCATCGATATCGAGAAAGATCCACATTGTTATTTGTTGTTGTTCTCTATCGCTATTGCCGATAAAAATTATTACTGACGGCTTAATTTTCTTCTTTGTCCCGTTCGCTGTCTTCGGGTAGATCGATAAATACTTTATCGCCGGGTTTTACGCCTTGGATAATTTGGGTGCGATCGCCCACCGTTGCGCCGAGGGTGACCCGTTTGAATTGTGGTTTGCCTTCCTGATCCGGCATGAGTACACCATTTTCACCATTCTCTGTGGCGATCGCCACCGTAGGCACCGTCATGACATTATTTAAATTTTCGCCGATAAAAGTCACATCCGTATTCATCCTGGAGCGCAAAAATTCACGCCCCGCTAACAAGGTAATCCGCACCTCAAAGGAAGTGACATTATTTTCCACAATCGCTTCCGGAGCCACCAGCAACACCTTGCCCCGGACAATCTGGTTGGGGTAGGCATCCGCCACAATTTCCACATCCTGACCTGGTTTAATTTTGTCGATGTCCACCTCTGGCACTTTGGCGATTACCTCTAAGCCCTTGGCGATCGCCAGAATCGAGGAAGAAGTCGCCGAAGCCGTACTCGAAGCCGAAGTGGTCGGTGTCACAAAGGCCCCTGCCGAAGCAAACTTTTGGGTAATGACCCCATCAAAGGGCGCTCGAATAATCGTGTCCTGGTACTGCACCGAAACAATCTTTTTCTGGGCATCCGCCTGCTCAATCAGGGCGGTTAATCTTGTCAATTCAGGCTGGGCATTGCGTTGTTGCTGGTCAAAATTAATCTTGGCTTCAACCGCCGCCGCCGTAAGACTCTCTAGTTCGGGATTCGCCGTATTTTTTAACTGCTCAAACCGTTGTTTCGCTTCCTGTAAACGGGCTGTCGCCGTCTGTACCTCCGTCACTGTCGCATCACGACTATCCTCATCAATTGCCCCGGACTGAAATAGCGTTTCAAATCGGGCTGCCTTTTGCTTGGCTCGCTCTAAAGTTGCCGTCGCTGCCACCTCCTGCGCCCTAGCCTGTTCGAGTTCCTTGGGGATGCGTTCCTGGGCTTCCGTTAGTCTGGCATTGGCTTGGCGTAGAATTGCCTGTGATCGCTGGATATCCGCCTGAATACGATTTTGAGCTGCATAAAATTCTGCAATTCTCTGTTTCGTGACAGACTCCGATTGGATGCCTTGGGTAAAGAGTTCCTCATTGTCCATAATCGCCAATTCCTGCCCTGCCTTGACCTGATCCCCCTGTTCCACCAGGAGTTGGGCGACAATGCCGGGATTTTTCGGGCTGATATTCACGCTTTCGACGGGTTCAACGGTGCCATTGGCTTCGATACGTACCGCCAAATTTTCGACCTGGACTGGTACTGTGAGTTTTTCGATTTGTTCTGTGGCAACCTTGGGGCGATCGCTCAGAACCTTGTGCACAGGCAAACCCACTAACAATACTCCACCCGCAAACGCTGCGAGCCATAGTAAAACTTTCTTGGGAGTAACGGTAGAACCAGTCATAAAATAATTCAGTAATGGCGAGGTAATCGCGAGAAATAACGGCGTAAGATGCGGTTGAGGATCAAGTTAAGAATCAACCTCAGATTCGTATCTACTCTAATACCAAACAATAGAACTCTGCTGAAATTTGATTAGACCCTTGATCGGACAGTTATTGATCAGACAGTTAATTGTGTAATGGATGCGGCGGCGATCGCCCTGGCTTGTTAGGAGCTATGGATAGGGTTTTTTGTTCCCTATTGTTCTGGTCGGGGAGATTGGCAAGGCCAGAGATCAATTCCTAACTGGTCATGGCTAGACATTGGGGCGACAGGATCATGGGAGCTAGGGCGGGAACCCGGACGGGCAAATTTATCGTCATTTTGCCTATGGAGTCGCTAGACTAAAAAGTTGAAGTCGTTTTTTTGTGAAGAGTTGAACTGTGCCTAAACATCATTGGTTGGTTGCCCTTGGAGCCTGTGCAAGTGTCTTGATTATGGGAACGCCTGTGCGATCGCAAACCTTCTTGCCGTTGATCCATGGGATCAACCAGGAACAACTGGAAACCCAGGGCATGATGATGTTGGAGGATGCGATTCAACTGTCTCAATTTCAGCTCTATGATGCGGCAATTCCCCGGGCAAGACTGGCAACGCAACTGATTCCGAACCGTTATGAGTCCTGGTATATTCTGGGTACTTTGCTGGTGCAACAGGAGGACTTTGAGGGGGGCGTTCGCGCTCTCAGTCAGGCAAAGCGAATTGATCCGCAGGAAAGTGGTATTTACGGTGTGCTCGGTGCTGCTTATTTTCAGAGTGGCGACTATGGGGCGGCGATCCCGGAATTGGAGGAGGCGTTGCAGTTAGGGGATGAGTCGATTGAGATTTTGTTTGACCTGGGTAATGCGCATTTTAAGTTAAAGCAATATGACCAGGCGATCGCCACCTATGAACGGGCGATTAAATTACAACCGGATTTTTGGCCAGCGATTAATAATATTGGTCTAATTCGCTTTGAACAAGGCAAGATCGGTGAAGCAATGAGCCAATGGCAAAAGGCGATCGCCATTGATTCCAGCATGGCAGAACCGCAACTCGCTGTGGCAGTGGCAACCTATGTCCAGGGCAATCAAGCCAAGGGAATCGCCCTCGCCACGGATGCCCTGAATCTCGATGGTCGCTATGGTGAAATTGAATTTCTCGACGAAAATTTATGGGGTGAGCAGTTACTGAAGGCGACGGAAGAACTCTTTGCGACACCACCCCTCCAGGCAGTGTTTGAAGACCTAACCCGCAAAGCATTTAAGCCGGAAATGGAACCCTAGGGTCAATGGTGCGATACCATAGGCATCATTTGTTGAGGTCAAGCGGAATACCGTGGCTCAGGTTGCTTTAAAGAGTATCCAAAAATCTTTTGCTGATCGTTCTACGCGCAAAATGACTGAGGTTTTGCGGGGAATCGATCTGGAGATTCGGGATGGTGAATTTATGGTGTTGGTGGGGGCATCGGGCTGTGGCAAGAGTACGCTATTACGCCTGATTGCTGGCTTGGAAACCCTCTCCGCCGGGGAGATCTATATTGGCGATCGCCAGGTGAATGACCTCCCCTCGAAGGAACGGGACATTGCGATGGTGTTTCAAAATTACGCCCTGTATCCCCACCTAAATGTGTATGACAATATTGCCTTTGGCTTGCGACGGATGCCGACGGCGACGACCCGTAGTAGTTGGTTCCAGGAAACTTGGCGCGGTGTGACGGGCATCTTGCCCCAAAAGCTGCGTTATGATCCCCCGGCGGAAAGAATGATTCGTGAGAAGGTCTTCCAGGTGGCAAGGTTACTCCAGATCGATCATTTGCTGGATCGTCTACCCAAGCAGTTATCGGGTGGTCAAAAACAACGGGTTGCCCTCGGTCGGGCGATCGCCAGAAATCCCCAAGTTTTCCTGATGGATGAGCCGTTATCCAACCTGGATGCCGCCCTCCGCAGTGAAACCCGCAGCCAAATTGTGCAACTCCAGCAACAATTAGACATCACCACGGTCTATGTGACCCACGACCAAACGGAAGCGATGACCATGGGCGATCGCATTGCCGTGATGCACCGGGGGGAAATCCTGCAAGTCGCGCCACCATTGGAGGTCTACAATCGTCCCGTCAATCGTTTTGTCGCAGAATTTATCGGTTCACCGCCCATGAATTTCTTTAAGGTGGCAGTCTTG
>JBIKYI010000216.1:0-5540 GCA_044355355.1 Limnothrix sp.
TACGAGTCGCGATGGGTAAACTTCATCGCCGACTCGTCACTGAACAAATGCTCGCCGCTGGGCCGGGAGCACTCATGCCCGTCCTCCTTGTCGCGTTGTTTGGCGGTATGGTCTTTACTATCCAAACAGCCAGGGCACTCGGTGTCTTTGGTGCAGAAAGTTTCGTGGGCGGTGCTTTTGCGATCGCCTTTTGTCGCGAACTAGCCCCCATCTTGACCGCGAGCATCGTTTCCGGTCAAGTAGGATCAGCCTTTGCCTCAGAACTAGGGGCAATGAAAATTACTGAACAAATCGATGCCCTATACATGCTGCGCACAAACCCCATCGACTACCTAGTCATTCCCAGGGTGATCGCCTGCTGTCTAATGCTCCCGATTTTAATGACCTTTGCCCTCGTCGTCGGCATCCTCGGCGGCATGGGGGCAGCCTACCAGTTCTACCAACTTACCCCCAACCAATTTCTGACCTCCGTCCAGAATTTTTTACTCCCCAGCGACATCCTCACCATCGGCATCAAAGGTCTCATTTTTGGTCTATTAATTGGCATAATCGGCTGTAGCTGGGGCTTAACCACAGAAGGCGGTGCAAAACAAGTAGGCAATGCTGCCACTTCCGCCGTCGTCACCGGATGGATCAGCATTTTCATCACCGATTTTTTCCTCTCCGTCTTCATTTTCCACCAATCTCCCTTACCGTAAGCCTGGAACATCAAGACAGCACCAAGCGAGAACAACAGAAGATACAGACTCTAGCGATCATCCCCGCCGGATCTTTAGACCTCTTACATATAGTCGTTTCGGTTAAGTTTGAGAATTTCTGATCCCTCCGCACTTCGGCAAGCTCAGTCTTTCACCTTCGGCACATTCCTTAGAAAGGGAGGCAGTATGTTTAATCGTTTAATCACTTCTGCAAGCACTCCATTAACCATCAGAAGCGCAACAGATTAAATCCGACTTAAATGCGACAAATCAAATCCCCTGCCTTTTGGGAGAATTTGACATTTTCGTTGTAATCCACCGGACAATCGATCACCACAGGTACATTTTGAGCAAAAGCTTCCTCTAGGGTCGGGATTAATTCATCCGCCGCATTGATGCGATAACCCTTTAAGCCCATACTTTCGGCAAATTTGACAAAATCAGGATTGCCAAATTCCACAAAGGAGGAAGACCCAAAATGGTTCATCTGCTTCCAACCGATCAAGCCATAGGCACTGTCATTAAAGATGAGGGTCACAAAATTAGTGCCGACCCGGAGGGCTGTTTCCAGTTCTTGACAGTTCATCATAAAGCCACCATCCCCGGTCACTGCCACAATTTTTTTGTCGGGATAGACTAACTTCGCGGCTAATGCTCCTGGAATGGCAATGCCCATCGCGGCAAACCCGTTGGAAATGAGACAAGTATTGGGGCAATCGCAGTGGTAATGCCTTGCCATCCACATTTTATGTGCGCCCACGTCGGAGATGACGATATCTTCTGGAGCCATTACTTGGCGCAGATCATAGATGATTTTTTGGGGCTTCACGGGAAAACCGTCATCGCTGGCATAAAACTCGTAGTTTTCGCGGATCTCGGAGCGCACACTGATAAAGCTGGATACGGGTTTGCCTTCGCGATCGGCTCGTTTCATGGTTTCGTTGAGAGAGTCTCCGATATCCCCAACAACTTCGGCGAGGGGGATGTAACTGCTGTCAATTTCGGCGGAGGCTTCACCGATATGGATAATTGGGGTTGTGCCTTCTGGGTTCCAACGTTTCGGGGAATATTCGATCAGGTCATAACCCACCGCAATCACGAGATCACTTTGTTCGAAGGCGCAGGTGATGTAGTCCCGTTGTTGTAGACCGACTGTCCAGAGGGAGAGGGGATGGGTGTAGGGAATTGCGCCTTTGCCCATGAAGGTGTTGACGACGGGAATATTGAGGCGGGTGGCGAATTCGGTGAGTTGTTCGGAGGCTTGGGCGCGGATAATGCCGTTGCCTGCAAGGATAATAGGGTTCTTGGCTTTGGCGATCGCCTGGGCTGCATGGTTAATACTGCGGGTAGAAGCATAGATCTTTTCGCGACCATCCTTTGTGAGTGGCTTGCCGATCGCCTCCATGGCTGCAATATTTTCAGGCAAATCGATATGGACAGCACCAGGCTTTTCCTGTTGGGAAATTTTAAACGCCCGCCGAATAATTTCCGGGGTGGTGCTGGGGCGGACAATTTGCTTGTTCCACTTGGTGACGGGCGCAAACATCGCGACGAGATCGAGATACTGGTGGGATTCGATATGCATGCGATCAGTGCCCACTTGCCCCGTAATCGCCACCAACGGCGCACCATCGAGATTCGCATCCGCCACCCCGGTCATCAAATTCGTTGCCCCTGGCCCCAGAGTAGAGAGACAAACCCCTGCCTTACCGGTCAAGCGCCCATAGACATCCGCCATAAATGCTGCTCCCTGCTCATGGCGCACCGTGATGAACTGAATGGAAGAATCTTTTAACGCCTCAAGCACATGTAAATTTTCTTCCCCTGGCAACCCAAAAATATATTCAACACCTTCATTTTCCAGACATTTCACCAACAATTCAGCAGTGTTCATGGACGATAACCTTGGTTGTTTCTATTTAAAATTTTATGGGACTTGATCTGTGAAATGTATTGAATTTGACCAAAACTTTGCATTGTGTTGTGTTAGTTCGCTCACTTAATCCAAACGGTTTTGGCATTCACAAAGGTGCGAATGCCGGGGATACCCAGTTCACGACCGTAACCCGATCGCTTGATGCCACCAAAGGGCAGGCGTGGATCAGACTTGACTAAACCGTTAATAAAAACGGCTCCGGCATCGATATCGCGGATAAAGCGCTGTTGTTCGGCGGGATCGGTTGTCCAGGCACTGCCCCCCAAACCAAAGGGAATATCGTTGGCGAGGGCGATCGCCTCGTCGATATCCTTAACCGTAAAAACCATCACCACGGGGGCAAAAAATTCCTCTTGCATGGTCGGGGAGCCGGGGGGAATATCCGTCAAAATTGTCGGCGGATAAAAATTACCCGGACGATCTAACCTTTGACCCCCCAGCAAAACCGTTGCACCCAATGCCCGTGCCCGTTCCACCTGCTGCACAATGTCCTGCAAAATCCCATCCGTCGCCAAGGGACCAATATCGGTCTCTGGATCCATTGGGTCACCGACTTTCAAGCTGGCAAATTTGATCTGCAATTTTTCGAGAAATTCAGGGGCGATCGCCTCATGGAGAATAAACCGTTTCGACGCGATACAGGACTGACCATTATTCAACGTGCGAGAAAACGTCCCCACTGCCACCGCCTCATCCAGATCCGCCGAAGGGAACACAATCAACGGATCACTGCCCCCAAGCTCCAACAACGTTGGCTTAATCTGACTCCCCGCTAAACTGGCTAAACTTGCCCCGGCAGGTTCGCTACCCGTCAAGGTTGCCGCCTTCACCCGATCATCTTTGATTACCTGTTCCACCTGGGCTGCACCGATTAACAACGTCTGAAAAACCCCCTCAGGGAAACCCGCCGCCTCCAGAATCGCCTCCACCGCCAAAGCACATTGGGGCACATTAGAGGCATGTTTCAGCACCCCCACATTCCCTGCCATCAATGCCGGAGCCGCAAAACGGAACACCTGCCAAAAAGGAAAATTCCAGGGCATCACCGCCAAAACAATGCCGAGGGGTTGATAGGTCACATAACTTTTTGTTGCATCGGTTTCAGTATATTCATCCGCCAGAAAGGCAGCGGCATTCTCTGCGTAATAACGGCAAACGAGGGCACATTTTTTAGCTTCACCAACGGCACTTTTAATGGGTTTTCCCATCTCTGTAGTCATGATTTCTGCAAATTTTTCGGCATCCCGTTCCAAAATCATGGCGGCATTTTCTAGCCATTGACGACGTTGGGCAAAGCTGGTTAAACGGTAGCTCAGAAAGGCGGTTTGTGCCTTAGCTAATTTACTCTCGATTTCCTCTGGGGTGAGTGTTTTGAATCTCTTGAGGGTTTCTCCTGTGGCGGGATTGACCGTGGCGATCGCCATACTGACCTCCTAGCCCCTACATCTGGGCGTTTACGACTCACTTTTCCAGTGTAAACGGCTTTTTTAAGTAGCAATTGAGACTTTAAGAATCATTAAATATTAGGCAAATGCTCAACAGCTAAAGAATCCTTGCTATTCCTTCATTCTCAGAAAAAACCCTGTTAGTATCAAACTCAAGCTTCATTAGATTCCTTTAAAAATATTATTTTTTTAATAAGTAAAAATAACTATGACTACGTTGCAAGATTTTTTTCAAAGCACAGATTTAACCGCCGATGACTATTGTGTATTTGGTACAGCCATCTGCTTTGTGCGGGAAGAAACCGAAGTAAAGGCAGTCTCGATCCTAGAGCCAATCCCCTCTGCTGCCCTTGAAGCGCTCCTCAAAGGTATTCCCACGTCCTACACCATCGCCTACGCCACAACCCTCGGTGAGGTGCTCAATAACGATCAGGTGAATGTTCCCCGTGTCCTGGGCGATCGCCTCCAAACCCCCGATGATCTACTGGAACGCACCGCCGCCGCAGCCCGTACCTACAAACGCCGCCCCGAAGCCAAAGCCCACATCGCCATCGGCAGCACCTACGACAAATTCAACCACTCCACCGAGAAAAAACGGGTGCTCAACCAAGTTAATATCGTCAATGCAGATGACAATGTGAAACAACATTCCCACACTCACAAAGTTCTCTAAACGCTTTTATTGACTTTTATTGACTGAATTTTTTACTCGAACAACATGCTCAAACTTTATGGTGGTGCACTGAGTCGTGCCTCGATTGTGCGCTGGTACTTAGAAGAACTCGGCGCTGAATACGAATTTGTTCTCCTCGATATGCAGAATGGCGAACATCTGCAACCGGACTTTCTCACCCTTAATCCCATGGGTAAAGTCCCGGCGATCGCCGATGGCGAAACAACTGTTTGGGAATCCGGCGCAATTCTGATCTATCTCGCCGAAAAATTTGGCAAAATGCCAGAGGACATCGGTGCTAGAGGCGTAATTTATCAATGGGTACTCTTCGCCAATTCCACTCTCGCCCAGGGACTTACCCCCGCCGACAATCGCAACGAAGTCATGGGGCGTTATCTCCAACCCCTCGACCAGATCTTCCAAACGACTAATTACCTCATGGGGACAGAATTTAGCATTGCCGATGTGGCAGTGGGTTCCATTCTGGCTTACATTCCCATGATGTTCCAAGATGTGGATCTCAGTCCCTATGCTGGCGTGCAAGCATACATGAAACGTATCGGCGATCGCCCTGCTTTCCAAAAAGCAATCATGAATCGCGATTAATTTTGCTCCATCCATAATAGGGTTATCTCAGACAGGATGACCCTATTATGCTGATTTAAAATTTAGAGAGTTTCAAAGAAGTAATGTTGTAGCAAAATAGAGTGAGTTGTTTCTCTCAAAGACTCTCTATGGCAATACACTGTCCCCAATGTAACAATCAAAACATCATCAAAAATGGCTTT
>JBIKYI010000004.1:0-17752 GCA_044355355.1 Limnothrix sp.
CAGAATATCCTTATGAGTCCCTCTTCAGAAAGACCCTAGCTGTTGCACTTCAAATTTGAATTGGCGAAATTTTATTTGATTTTAATTGGATTTTAATTTGGCTTTCTTTAATCAAAACAAGAGAGCCTGTTTTTGTTGTTGATCTAAGCGCGAATGATCGTCATGCTTAAAGGTCAGAGCGTCAATATCAGTCACCATCGTAATTCGAATCGTAACTTGAAAGTCTGCCCTAAGACATCCGACAGGCAACAGTAACTAAGCTTTTTTTTCTGGCGATCGCCCTAGTCCTAATTACCCCATAAATTGGGAGAGCAAAAGAATAACCCCCAAAATGTCAAGCAATTTCACGACAAATTAGCAAAAAAATATAAAAAAACATTAAATATTTACAATAAAATCAAAAAAATAATTCAGTCCTTTCTGGTTATCCTATATATATTATTAGTATTCGCCTGTCCAGAAATATATGTCCATAAATATAAATGTCTGGAAATATTGGCTGTCTAGCCCATAGTAAGCACATCATCATGGACAAATGATGGATAACGGATTTGTCCTCTAGCGACACACCCTGCTAGTCGAAGATTTTCTGCGTCGCTCCTAACCCTTGGGTGCGAGTAATGACAGAAGGTTTTAGCTTCCCCTCTGAGCGTCTCTACCATTGCCCTACCCCCATGTTTAATAGTTTTTTTGACGGATTCATCTCCTACGGACGTGCTGATAGTAAATCCTTTGCCGCAAAACTTCAGACATCCCTCAGTGAAGCGGGGTTTAATATCTGGTTCGACCAAAATGATATTCCCCTGGGTGTAGACTTCCAAAATCAGATCGACGACGGCATTGAGAAGGCAAATAACTTTTTGTATGTGATTGCGCCCCACTCGATCAATTCTCCCTATTGCCTCAAGGAGATACTCCTGGCGATGAAGCGCAATAAACGCATTATCCCATTGCTCCATGTGGAGAGTATTTCCTACGAAACCTGGCAGGAACGCAATCCAGGGGGGACAGCCGAGGAGTGGGAAGCTTATCAGGCGGCAGGTAAGCATTCGAGTTTTCCGAATATGCACCCGGCGATCGGCAAGATCAACTGGATCTATTTTCGCGAGGGGATCGATGATTATGAGGCTTCTCTGAAGGGTCTCATCGGTCTGATGCATAAGCATGATGACTATGTTAAGGAGCATACGTTCCTGTTGACCAAGGCTTTGGAGTGGGAGGCGAACCACCGCCAGACTCGTTATCTGCTCACGGGGGATGAACGCAAGAGTGCCAATGAATGGCTGATGAAGCGTTTCAATGATGAGCAGGCTCCCTGTGAACCGACGGATCTCCACTGTGAATATATTTGTGAGAGTGAGAAAAATACGAATAATCAGATGACTGATGTGTTTCTGAGTTATTCGGAGCAGGATGATGATGCGATGGAGGTGGTGGCGCGTCGGTTGATGCGGGAGGGGAAGACCATCTGGCGGAATACAACGGATATTAAGACGGGGACGGAGTTTCAGCGGGAGATTAATGGGGGGATTGAACGGGCTGATAATGTTGTTTTTCTGTTGTCCCAGGATTCTCTTAATTCGATTTATTGTCAGCAGGAATTGGACTATGCGACGGAACTGAATAAGCGCATTATTACGGTGATGGTCTGTCCGACGGAGTTGGAGAATATTCCGGAACAGTGGCGATCGCTCCAATTTATTGATATTGCCAATACCGAGACTCCGGAGAAATATGCCCAGGGTTTAACGCGGTTAATCAAGTCGCTCCAAGAGGATAGTGTTTACCATTATCAACATAAAGCGATTTTGGTACAGGCACTCAAGTGGCAAGAACAGGGGAAAAATGCCAGCATTTTATACCGGGGCTATAACCTCAAAAATGCCCAAAATTGGCTAACCCTTGCTGAAAAACACCCGCTTTATCCAGCGTTGCCGTTGCACCGTGAATTTCTTGAGGCGAGTGCGGAGCAACCCCCGGATGCTTCGTTGGATGTGTTTATTTCCTATTCCCGCGCGGATACGGATTTTGCCCGCAAGATTAATGGGGCGTTACAGCTTCAGGGGAAAACAGCTTGGTTTGACCAGGAAAGTATTGCTTCTGGGGCGGACTTTCAGCAGGAAATTAATAAGGGGATCGAGCAGTGCGATAACTTCTTATTTATTATTTCGCCTGATGCGATTGAGTCGGAGTATTGTGTCGATGAGGTGGAGTTTGCGGCGAGTTTAAATAAGCGTTTTGTGACGGTGCTCCATCGTCCGGTGGCGGAGGATAAGGTTCATCCGGCGTTTAAGAATATTCAGTGGATTGATTTTAAGCGCCATGGCGGGGATTTTAATGCGAATTT
Source organism: Limnothrix sp. (assembly GCA_044355355.1). GTDB lineage: Bacteria > Cyanobacteriota > Cyanobacteriia > Cyanobacteriales > MRBY01 > MRBY01. The sequence goes on from JBIKYI010000004.1 coordinate 2,348, forward strand.
TAGTGATCTGATTCGGACGTTGGATCTGGATCGGGATCATGTCAAAAGTCATACGAAATGGTTGCAGCGATCGCTGGAATGGCAGGATAAGGGCAAAACGGCTGATATGTTGCTGCGGGGGAGCGAGTTTTCCATTGCGGAACAGTGGTTAACCGAGGCGGATACGGAAAAGAAGCAACCTCCTGCGACGGCACTCCAGCGGGACTTTATCACGAAGAGTAAGGAGGCGATCGAGGCGGAAATTCGTAAGGAAAAACGCAAAAAGACTGTCTTGAAAGGTCTCTTGGGGGCTGTGAGTTTTGTGGCGGCGATCGCCGTGATGGTGGGATTAATTGCCCTGAAACAGAATAAAGCACTCAAGGTGAGTGAAATTCGTGCCATTACGACCACCACCAAAGCCCTATTTGCCCTCAATGATCAGCTAGGGGCACTCAAGCAATCGATCACCGCAGGAGTCAAACTAAAAAAATTGGGAACCAGCGAAAATCCAGACCTGAGCCGAGAAGTAGAAGAGATCCTCCGGCAGACAGTCTATGGTTCGCGGGTGAAAAACCGTTTGAGCCATGCCGCCCCCGTATTAAGCGTGACCTATAGCCCGACCGGGGAGTATATTGCCACGGCAAGTGCAGACAACCTCGTTAAAGTATGGAAAGAAAACGGTGAGTTAGTCACGACGATCTCCGGACATAATGACTCTGTTTTAGCCGTTGCCTTCAGTCCCGATGAAAAAATCCTTGCCACCGCAGGGGTGGATCGCACCATCAAACTCTGGACACTCAATGGCGAACTGATCACCTCCCTAGTCGGTCATCTGGATCAGGTGAATTCCCTTGTCTTTAGCCCTGACGGCAGTAAGTTACTTTCTGGTAGCAGCGATAAAACTACGAAACTGTGGGATGTGAGCACGGGTAAGCGCTTAGTCACCTTCCATGGTCACGCCGACAAGGTGAACAGTGTCCAATTCCATCCCACCCAGGATATGGTTGCGACGGCTAGCCAAGATGGCACGATTAAGCTGTGGGAGCTTAACGGCAATTTAATCAACACCCTGAAAGGTCACACCGATAAAGTCACGGCGATCGCCTTTGATCCCCAGGGGAAAGAATTAGCCTCCGTCAGCAACGATCAAACCATCAAATTCTGGGATCCCCAGACCGGCACGTTAATCAAAGATATCGTTTCCAGCAAAAATCTCGATGGTCATACCCAACCCATCAATGACATTCAGTTTAGCCATGATGGTACTTTCTTCGTCACTGCCAGTGATGACAACTACCTCAAGGTCTGGTTGCGAGAAGGAAAGCTCCTCACCACCCTGGGCGGTCATACAGATCGGGTTACTCACCTAGCAATTCATCCCGATGACCAAACCATTGTCTCCTCTGGGCTTGATAATGCGGTGTTGGTCTGGCAATGGAAAGGCAGTAACCTTCTAAAAATCCTCTATGGACATAACCAAACAGTCACCGACGTAACCTTTACAAAGACAGAGAAAAACGAAATTTAGTCCACTGGTTTAGATGGGTTTCTCAAACGCTGGAATGTCGCGAGTAAAGATCCTGTTGCCTTCACCTTCGCCAGCGATGACATCACAGAATTCATCGAGTTAACCTCCTTGGCGGTGAGTCCCGATGGGGAACAGATTGTCACCGGGGATAAAGAAGGCAATATGTACATTTGGAATCGAGATGGGAAGCTCATCACCACCTATGATGCCCATTACGATGACATTATGTCGATCGCCTTTAGTCCAGACGGTAAACTCTTCGCCACTGCCGGACGGGATAAAGTTGCTAAAATTTGGCGGCGTGATGGCACATTCCTTACCCCCATCAATGGACATACCGACGCGATCACCGATATTGCCTTTAGTCCGAATGGTCAATTTATTGCCACCAGTAGCTGGGATAACACCGTGCGGATTTGGAGCACTGTCGGCAGATTAATCTATACCTTTGAAGAACATACCGGATCGGTTTTAGCCGTTGCCATTAGTCCAGATAGTAAATTGCTTGCCTCCGGTAGTGGTGACAATACCGTCAAAGTTTGGGATGTAGACAACAAGCGAGAATTCACCACCATTGAGGGACATCTCGATTCTGTTTATGCCGTTGCCTTCAGTCCCGATGGGACGACTCTTGCCTCTGGGAGTGGTGATAACAGCATTAAACTCTGGCAACCGACGGGGGAATTTGTCACCACCTTCCTCGGTCACCAGGGGGATATTATCTCCCTCGACTTTAGTGCGGATGGGAAGCAGATGGTGTCAGCCAGTGAGGACAACACGGCGATCGTTTGGAGTGTGCAGCAGGTGCTTCATTTGGATGATTTGCTCTACCATGCCTGTGCCTGGGGGGATGGTTTCCTGAAGTATAATAGCTGGCTGGATGCGGATGACCGTGAATTGTGCGATGGGGTCAGTAAGGTGGATCCGGGGAAGGGAGTCCAACATTAGGACTTGATGTTGGTGGGCAAAGCCATTGTCGTGCCGAATAATTTGGTGAAAACTTTGGTGAAAAACTTACCAACAAAAATTCTGGCGATCGCCCCAAGCTCCCAGCATCAGAGAGTCATCCTTTACAATAATGGAGTTCTCTTGCGTTAACCCGACCTACCCAGTTCTATGTTCACAGGCTTTTTCCGGCGGCAATTATTTCTTGGCTGTTGCATCGCGATTTTAGGTTGTAGTAGTTTACCAACCATGGCGATCGCCGAGGAGGTGAGATCCCAGCCCCCCTCCATCCAGCCCTACCTTGACCAGGTAATTGCCAACATCACCGAATTCACCCTGGACAATGGACTGAAATTTATCGTCCTCGAAGACCGTACTGCCCCCGTGGTTTCCTTTATTACCCATGCTGATGTGGGGGGAGTCGATGAACCGGACGGAAAAACGGGAGTGGCACACTTCTTAGAACATCTTGCCTTTAAGGGCAGCACCACCCTCGGCACGACGGACTATGCCGCTGAAAAAAAATTGCTGGATGAGTTGGATGACATTTTTGACCAACTAAAGGCGGCGAAACAAGCAAACAATAAACAGGCGATCGACGAACTCGAAGCAGAATTTGAACGAGTCCAAGCCGAAGCCAACCAATACGCCGTCCAGAATGCCTTTGGGCAGGTGGTAGAAGCCGCTGGCGGTGTGGGTTTAAATGCTGCCACCTCCGCCGATTCCACCGAATATTTTTATAGTTTCCCCAGCAACAAAATCGAACTCTGGATGGCACTCGAAGCTGATCGCTTTATCGATCCTGTCTTCCGCGAATTTTATAAAGAAAAGGAAGTCATCCTCGAAGAACGGCGGATGCGCACCGAAAATTCCCCCGTCGGCACCATGGTGGAAGCCTTCCTCGACACCGCCTTAACCACCCATCCCTATCGCCGTCCGGTCATTGGTTATAACGAGGATATCCGTAACTTAACCCATCAGGATGTCAAGGATTTCTTTGCGACCCACTACACCCCTGATAATCTCACCATCGGCATTGTGGGGGATGTGGATCCTGTCCAGGTGAAAGTGATGGCAGAGGCTTATTTTGGGCGTTTTCCCCGGCGCACCACAGCCGCAGAACCCCCCATTCCCGTCGAGCCTCCCCAAACGGAAACCCGTAGTGTCACCTTGGCGCTCCCCTCCCAACCTTGGTATTTGGAGGGCTACCATATTCCGAGTTTCACGGATCCGGATTACGTAGTCTATGACATTCTGGGGGCAATTTTGAGTAATGGTCGCACCTCCCGCCTATATAAATCCCTCGTGGAGGAACAGCAGGTTGCCCTGAGTGCCCAGGGTTTTAGTGGTTTTCCTGGGAATAAGTATCCTAATTTGATGTTGTTGTACGCTTTGACTGCCCCCGGTAAGACGGTGGATGATGTGGCGATCGCCTTTGCTGCGGAACTCGAAAAACTGAAGACGGAACCCGTCGATATTGCCGAACTAGAACGGGTGAAAACCCAGGAACGGGCTGCTTTATTGCGATCGCTCGACTCCAATATGGGCATGGCAAGTTTACTGGTGTCCTATGAGGTCTCCACAGGGGACTGGCGCAATTTATTTAGACACCTCGATAAAATTGCCGCTGTTACCCCCGCCGATATCCAGCGCATCGCCAATCAAACCTTTACGCCGGAAAATCGCACCGTCGGCAAATTACTATCCGCCCCAGAATCTCCCTAGGTTTAAGGGACAGGGAGACAAGGGGACGCGGCGAAAGGAAGAAACTCAAATGATTTGCTGGCAATTTCTGGGATGAACTTCTCAGAAACTTCCCCCATCGCCCTCTGAATCTATAATGTAAACCAATGTAAAGTTCCCCCTTACCTGCTGTGGTTAATCTCGAAACGCCTCCTGTCCAACCGGATCATGCTCCGGTCACGCCGCCCCGTCCAGTCTCAGAACTGGCAAATCTTTGGTCAGATACCCTCAGTATTTTTTGGGGGGATTGGCTCAAGTTGCGGGTGCGTTTGAAACAGGTGGTGGCAACGGGCTTAGTCTCACCGCTGATCTATATCCTTGCCTTTGGTTTGGGCTTGGGTAGTGCTTTGGATCAGGCGATTACGCCACCTGCCGGGGATAGTTATTTGGAATTTATTCTGCCGGGGATGGCGGCTCTGTCCTCGATGACCATTAGTTTTGGCGGGACAACCTTCTCGATTTGTGGCGATCGCCTCTATAACAAAACCTTCGAGGAATTATTACTGTTGCCCGTGCATCCCTTGGCGTTACACCTCGGCAAAATGATGGCGGGTATTCTCCGGGGACTAATGACCGCCGGATCGGTGATTCTCGTCGCCATTTTATTTACGGGCAAGGTTTTTAGTTTTCTTAATCCCCTGTTTTTCCTGCTGCTGATTCTCAATTGTGCCGTGTTTGCGGGGTTGGGGGTGATTGTCGGTTTGCGGGTGAAATCCCTGGAAAGTGTGGGAATTTTTAATAATTTCTTGATTGTGCCGATGTCCTTTTTGGGGGCAACTTTTTTCGACCCGGAAACCTTGCCCACTGCCTTTCGGACGATTGTGTATTGTATTCCCTTGACCTACACGACTACGGGGTTAAGGGCAGCAGCCTATTTACCTCTGTCGGAATTTCCTTGGCACGCTATCCCGATTTTAGCTGGGGTGGCGATCGCCCTTGCCTTTGTCGGTGCGTACCAATTTTCCCACCAACGGGACTAAACAGTTATCAGTGAACAGATATCAGTCATCAGGGTGTAACCCAATTATTGGCAGGCAATAGGTATCGACAATGACTTGGCAGCAGCACGAATGCATTCTCACCCAGGGACATCGGGTGGCATCGGGTTTAGCGACGGATAGCCCCTACCCAGCAGGCACGATCGCCCTCCAGACCCCCCATTTTCAACAATTAGGCTTGGATCTTTCCCCCTATTTTGCCGGAACATTAAACCTGTCCCTTGCTCCCAAATCCTTTACCCTATTGCAACCTAGCCATACTTTTGTGGATGTGCAATGGCATCCTGGTTTTGCCCCGGAGACCTTTTCCTTTTATCCCTGTCGGTTACTCTGGCAATCATCAACCCAAACGCAAACCTATGACGCATTAATCTACTATCCCCACCCGGAAACAAAACTCGGTCACTTTCAGGATGCCCATACCCTAGAGGTGATTGCGCCCCCCATTCCTGGGATCTGCTATGGCGATCGCCTAAAGTTAGCAGTCAGACCCGAAGAAGTAACGATAAAATAAACCCCAGGGCGATCGCATAATTTCCCTTGCAGCCCTATAAACACCCGAACTTAAATACCGAAATATTCATGGTTATGTCTCTGCCCCCTTCTCCCAGCGGCGAATATTTCTGCTCGGAAAATCTCGACCTCTACGACGATCCTGAATGCACATCCCTCGGTAGCCAAGCCCTACAAGGACGACGGGTGCAACTGCTCAACAAAGAAAACGAGCAAGCAATCCGGGTCATGACCGTAGAAGATGGCTATTGTACCTGGCTAAAAAAAACAGACATTGGCAAACTGGAAGTCGCCCCCGATCCCTATGACTTTATCCCCTACGACCGCATCGATATCGAAGAACGTTTAGAGGCGATTCTCATCTTTGCCCAGGCGGCAAAACTCGCGAATAATACCTATCTTTGGGGCGGCACAACGCCACCGAATTATGACTGTTCCGGCTTTATCCAGTCTGCTTTTGCCTCCCAAGGCATTTGGTTGCCCCGCAATTCTTACCAACAGGGGGATTTTACAGACCGGGTTAGTCTCGAAGACCTACTGCCGGGGGATCTAATCTTTTTTGCCAAGGGACGACGGATTGATCATGTCGCCCTGTACCTTGGCGAGGGCTATTATATCCACAGTTCTGGCAGAGATATGGGGCGTAATGGCATTGGCATTGATCGCCTCTGGGAACCCTGGGACAGTGTAAGCCGAGCCTATCACCAGATTCTCTGGGGTTTTGGTCGTGTGATGGAAAGCTATGCGCCGCCCTCTGTCGTCTGTCAGATTAATTAATCGACCTGTAATTCATAGACATCGATGATAGTCATCCCCTAGACTCTTAAGGTCTAACCCTCTAAGCCGAACTTGCGAAGCCTGTGACTCATCCTGTTTCTGTTAAAACTTGCACCATTTCTGTGGTTGTGCCGATCTATAACGAGGTGGAAAGTTTACCTCATCTCATCCAGGCGATCGCCACCGTGATGCAGGACAATCATTACGCCTATGAAATCGTCTGCGTCGATGATGGCTCAAGGGATGGCTCCACGGAACTGTTGAAACAATTGGCAGAGGAACGGGACGATTTGCGGGCGGTGCTTTTGCGTCGTAACTATGGTCAGACTCCGGCAATGGCAGCGGGTTTTGAAAATGCCCTGGGGGAAATTGTTGTTTCTCTGGATGCTGATCTCCAAAATGATCCTCTGGATATTCCGAATCTGCTCGAAAAAATGGATGAGGGTTACGATCTGGTCAGCGGTTGGCGTAAGGATCGGCAGGACAATAAATGGACGAGATTACTGCCTTCAAAAATGGCAAATCTTCTGATCGGTCGGGTTACGAAAGTTACGCTCCATGATTATGGTTGCTCCCTCAAGGCTTACCGGGCGGAGGTATTGGCGGATATTAATTTGTATGGTGAACTCCATCGTTTCATCCCGGCGCTAGCTTCCATTGAAGGGGCAAGAATTTCTGAAATTCCAGTGCGTCACCATGCCCGTCAATTTGGTAGTAGTAAATATGGTCTTGATCGCACATTTCGGGTGTTGTTGGATTTGTTGACGGTGTGGTTTATGCGCAAGTTTTTAACCCGTCCGATGCATGCTTTCGGCTATGTGGGTTTGATGATGATGTCCCTTGGTTTTTTCTTGGGACTGTATCTATCTTCCTTAAAATTATTTCTGGGTCAATCCATTGGCGATCGCCCCCTGTTGCTGTTAGTGGCGATTTTATTCCTGGCAGGTTTGCAGCTTTTTGGTTTTGGTCTGTTGGGGGAATTATTAATGCGTACCTACCACGAATCCCAAAAACGTCCCATTTATCGGGTGCGGAGTATTGAAGGTTTTTCTAAATATATTGCGGATTCCCTAAGCAATAATTCATAAAAACAAAAACTCATCTTTGTAGGCGATCACCTCTCTCTACCAACAAAGTAAATTATAGAGATTTTTGCTATGGACAAATTTAACAGTGAAGATCAATAGCACAAAAAATTATTAATCATCTCAACTGATAAAGCTTATGTTCAGTACGATAAATATCGATACAATCCCCCCCTTCCAGTTCATGTAATTTTTCTTCCCAGACCGTACCCACAAGATCTTGCAGAATCTTTTCAGACACCGCGATAGAACTTATTTCTGCTGGAGCGAGACGATTATTGATACTTGCTATCCGTGAAGTTATCGCCACATCCTGTCCATATTGCGTTGATCGAAAAAGGTAGAGTGTTCCCTTATGAACGCCAATTGAAATAGGACAAGGGATTTGATGTTTTTTAATGAATGAATCCCATTGATGTTGCAAAGATTCTAGTGCTGCCAGAGCGGATGATGCATCTGAAAATGTTAACAGACAAGTATCACAGATAATGAGTTGAATTCTTCCTTCATGGCATTGACAGATATCTTTTATATATTCTTCAAGCTGTGTTAACAACAATTCTATTGCCTGAATACTTTGGGTTTCATCGGAAAAAGAATCAAAATAATGGTTCATTTTTCTGATGTCGGTAAATACCAAAATTTCATCCCGAACAATTCTTGTTTTGTACTTTTGAACTACCCGATAAATTTTTTCTGATTCCTTCATGCCCTTTAATAAAAAAGTATCTACAAATTCTGTTGTAATTTCAGCTTTATTTAATGCTAAATAGGCAGCTTGAGACAGATATGTTTCATCAGCGGGTGTAATGGATTCAACCCGAGCAGCAAGATTTACTGCATCTCCAAAAATATCTCCATCTTGATACAGAATGTCCCCTAAAGTAATGGCAATGCGTAGACGTAAGCGATGATCATAACCTTTAGTAGCCTGTAATAATTTTAATTCTTTCTGCACTTCGACAGCAGCTAATGCGGCATTGGTAACACTGGGAAAGATCATCCAGAATGAATCCCCTTCACCTTTTATGATTTGTCCTTCATAGCGAATTACCATTTCCGAAGTGAATTCTTTATGAAAATTAAGTAGATCGCTCAGATCTGTTTCTGGTAAGGTTTGAACCCTTGAAGTAAATCCACAAAGATCTGTTTTCATAATGACAGTTGAACGTACATTTGCCATGATGCTCTCCACCTAGTTTACATAGCAAAGATCCTAAGCCTTAAAATCATTGACTGAGAACAATCAACAAAAAATTTCACCAAAAAAAATTAAGCTAAAAGGAGCAACGGATTTAACTGAGACAATAATAGCGATATAAATTTGTAGGGTTACTCGCGACAAGTGATGTTGTTGGGGAAAAGATGACATCCTAAACTGCCTGCATTCTACCCTGGACTATGATGTTGTTTCCTATTGTTGAGTCACGCAAAATGAGTCTATTTTTTGTTTGGCGATCGCCCCTTTCCGTTAGAGCAAATGAAGTAGTTATAAGAAATATAGAAAAAATGCCTAACCCCTAGATCAATCCGTTATTACAGGAAAGAGAGCTGAGGGGATTGTTATGGGTTTTGGGCGATGCAACGGGAAATATGTATTGAAATATGTATTGAAATATGTATTGCTGTTCTTGATGACGGTCACCCTGACCATTGCAGGATTATCCGCTTGCAACAGTAATTCGCCCATTAATCAGGCGGCAATCCCGGGTAAACCAATGCCCTTCCCGATGGTGGCAGAACTCCCTCAGCCCACTTTGCCGGACTGGATTACAGAGATTAGTCCCCTGGGTAAAACGGCGGAACTGGCGCAAATTCGGGTGTTATTTAAGGAGCCGTTGATTCCGGTAGAACGGATCGATACGCCCCAACAAAAAGAGATTTTGCAAAAGTTTCAGGTGATTCCACTGATCGCCGGACAATTTCGTTTTCTCACGCCAAAAATGATCGGCTTTCAGGCGGATCAACCTTTACCGAAGGCGACAAGATTTCAGGTGACGTTACAGGCGGGTTTGGCAGATTTAGCGGATCATCGGCTCGAACAGGATTTGCAATGGACGTTTGAAACAAAAACGATTGAGTTCACGAATCTGCCCGGTACACCCAATAAATTAGAGGAAAATCCGACTCCTGTTGATATTAATTTGGCAGCAGATATCACGAGTAATGTACCTCTGGATCTGGATTCCGTCGGCGATCGCCTGGTGTTTGTAAAGGATGCAGACGAAACAGCAATTACTCCGGCAACGATTACCCTGAAAAATAATAACAACAATGACGAGAATAGCGCAGAAGATAGCGGGGGACAGTTTGCACCGGACGAGGAATCTTGGCAATATCAACTTAAGCCTCAACGCCCTTTAGAGAAGGCAACCCATTATCGTTTTGAGGTGCGCCCTGGGATTCAGGCTCTCCCCGGTAATCTCTCCATCGATCAGACGATCGCCACCCACCTACAAACCTATGCCCCCTTTGCCTTCAAGGAAGTGCAATTTTATGGGCAACCCGATGCATCGGGAACCTATGGCAGATTCAAACAGGGCAGTCCCAATCTCCTCTTCAACAATGGCATTAACCTAGAATCGGCGATCGCCAACATTACCATCAGCCCTAAACCGAAAACCGAAGGCGAACTGCTCAAGCGCACCTATGACGGCAGTCTACAAGTGGAAATTAACCCTTGGATTCTGGAGCCAACGACGAATTATACGGTGACCATCGGCAAAGATCTCAAGGATCAATATGGGCAGACTCTCGGCACAACCAAAGAAATTAAGTTCACCACGGGGGATGTCGCTGGGGATATTTGGGCGCAACAAGGCTTAAATATTTTTCCCGCAGGCACAGATCTCAACCTCGATATCGAAACCATTAACCTCCCCGAAGCATCATTCCAGGCGGGTTATCGCGTGGTGCAACCGACCGATCTCGTCTATGCAGAGAATCCCTACCCGGCAGGTAATAGCACAGATCTCGTGCCAGCCAAATCCACCTGGGTCACGCAAAAAGTGAATCAGCAAAAAAATCAATTGCGTCAAACGGCGATTCCTCTACGCGAAAAACTCGGCGGCAATACGGGGCTATTAGCCTATGGCATCACGGGTAAAACCAATCAATATCTCGATGAAAATAGCAAACAAGTCTGGCGATCGCCGGAATATTATGGCTTAGTGCAACTGACCAATCTGGGGGTATTTGCCCAATGGTTCCCGGAATCTGGCATTGTGCGCGTTAACCATCTTGATACCGGAAAACCCGTCGCCAATGCAGCCATCGAAATTTATCAATCCCAGTTAGACAGCAAAACGAAAGGTAATCCCCGCACCTGTGCCACGGGTCAAACCGACGAGGCAGGCACTTTGATTTTATCGGGCGATCGCCTCCGTCCCTGTTTGCGTGGTAAAACCTATGGTCCCGAATTATTGGTGATTGCCAAGGAAAATAGCGACTGGGCATTTACACGCACCAACGAATATAGCGGCAGTTATGGCTATGGTATCTATGCGGGTTGGAATAATGGCGAAACCGAAAGTCGTGGCACAATTTTTAGCGATCGCCAACTCTACCAACCGGGGGAAAAAGCCTATTTTACGGGGGTCGCCTACTATCTGAAAAACGGTGAATTGCGTCGGGATATCAACCAAAATTACAACATCATTTTGAATGATAGCGAGGGCAAAGAAACCAAGCTCGGCAGTTACAAAACCAATCGATTTGGCACATTTTCCGTGGAATGGGATGTCCCGAAAAATCAAACCTTGGGGAATTATTATCTCCGTGCCGAAGCCGATAGCGGCAAAACCATCTATGGTGATTTCCGGGTTGCGGAGTTTCGTCCCCCCAATTTCAAAGTCGATCTCACCCTCAATCAAAAATTCGCCGAGATGGGCGATCGCCTGACGGCTAAAACCACTGGCACATACCTCTTTGGCGCACCCGTCAGTAAGAGCAAAGTGAAATATTACGTCACCCGTACCCGCAGTTTTTTCCAGCCCGAAGGTTGGCAGGAATTTAGTTTTGGGCGGCAATGGCATTGGTCAGAATCGGAACCCTCCCTCAGCAGTGATGTCCTGCAAACCGAGCAACAACTAGACGCAGCGGGACAAGCGACCCAGAGGATTACCGTCGGCGATGATTTACCCTACCCCGTCACCTACCGCGTGGAAACGGAAGTGACCGATGCTGCCAATTTAGCCGTGTCCAACACCCAAACCTTTACCGCGTTACCGGGCGATCGCCTGATCGGTCTCAAACATGATTTTGTGGCGGATGCGGGTAAACCCTTTAAAACAGAAATTATTGTGACCAGTCCCGAAGGTCAGGCGATCGAGGGACAAAACGTCAAACTAGACTTGCAACAGGTGAACTATAGCGAAGTCACAGAAATTATCGAAGGTAGTCGGGTCAATCGTCCCCAGGTGGATTATGAAACCCTGGACACCCAAACCGTGAAATCGTCACAACAGCCGCAAACCATTACTCTAAAAGCACCGAAAGGAGGTTCCTACCGTCTCCATGCCGTTATCCCAGGACAAGCTGATGCCACTGCCACCGATAGTTTTATCTGGATTAGTGGTGATGATTGGTTTGATTGGGGCGATCGCTTCGACAATAACCGCATCGAAGTCACCCTCGACAAAAAAACCTATGAATTAGGGGACACCGCCACCGCCCTGATCCAATCCCCCTACAAAAAAGCTGAACTGTATTTTTCCGTGATTCGCCATGGCGTGTTGTACGAGACCCAGCAAACCGTTACCGGGTCAGCGCCACAAATTCAATTTCAAATCACCCCCGACATGATGCCCAATGCTGCCGTCGAAGCGGTACTGGTGCGCCAAGGAGAATCGATCGCCGAGGCGAGAAAAGAGGGGGTCGATAAACTGATGAAAATTGGATTTGCGGATTTTTCCACCGACCTCACCACAAAGAAATTAGAGGTTAAAATTCAGCCCCAACAGGCAAAACTTACCCCAGGCAGTGAACAAACGATCAACCTACAATTGGGCGATCGCCAGGGTCAGCCCGTCGCCGGACAATTGACGGTGATGGTAGTCAATGAAGCCATTTTGCAATTGACAGGCTATCGTCCCCCGGCGCTACTCGATGAAATTTATCGTTACCAAACCATTACCACCTGCTGGGCAGATAATCGTCCCAATGTCAGCATTACTCCCCTTGGAGCAACCCAGGAAAAAGGCTGGGGCTATGGGGGCGGTGCGTCTGGAGCCTTGGCGAATACCCGTACCCGCACAGATTTCAAACCGATCGCCTACTATAACGGCTCGGTATTAACAGATAAACAAGGTCAGGCTCAGGTGCAATTTACCCTCCCGGATGACCTGACCACCTGGCGCATTTTGGCGATCGCCACCGATGAGCAAGCACGCTTTGGCAATGGCGACACCACTTTTATTGCCACCCAACCCCTCCTCACTAATCCCGTCCTACCGCAATTTGTCCGGGTGGGCGATCGCCTGGAGGGGGGTGTTTTAGTCACCAACACCACGGGGGAAAAAGGCACGGTCAACATCCAAGCCCAGGTACAAGGCGCGATGGCATTCGCTGAAGGCAATAAAACCAGCCAATCCCTAAAAACCGATCTGGGCAATACCACAGAAGCCTATCGTTTTCCCCTGGTGGCAAATGAGGCAGGCATAGCCACCTTTACGTTTAATACCCAAAAAGGTGGCGATCGCGATGCCCTGGAAGTACCACTAGAAGTGAAAGAATTAAGCGTCCGGGAACAGGCGATCGCCACGGGTATTTTGAGTGGGAAAGAAGCTAAAATTCCCCTCAAGATTGACCGCGAGATGCTACCCAACCAAGGTGGATTGAACGTTACCCTCGCCAGCACCCTCATCCCCGAATTAACAACCCCAGCCAAGGAAACCTTCTACAACCGCGATTTTCCTTTCCTCGAACCAACCGCTAGTCGCCTCCTGATTGCCGCCAATATCGCCATCCTCAAGGAGCGTTATGGGCAAACCTTCGAGAATTTCAACGTCGAGCGAGAAGCTAAAGATGCCCTTGCCGACCTCGCCCAATTGCAATTACCCAGCGGTGGTTTTGGTTCCTTCCCCGGTGCTGACAGCCCCGATCTCTACGTGAACCCCTACGCTACCCAGGCGATCGCCGCCGCCCAGCAAGCCGGATTTACCATCGATCCTGACTTATTAAGCAAGCTGAAAAAATACCTTGAACAAACCCTAAGCAATCCCGCCCAATTTAACGCTTGCAGCACAACGACTTGTAAAAATACTGTCCGCCTCAGCCAGCTTGTCGCCCTCGATCAACTGGGAACGGTGCGCGGAGATTATGCCGCTGGATTGTATGATGCCCGTGCCGACTTCGACCTAGTGGAAAAAATTCAACTTGCCCGCCACCTTGCCCAACTGCCCGACTGGCAAACCCAAGCCCAAGCATTAGGCGACGACATTAACGAAGTCATTCATCAGAGCGGACGGACAGCCCAAATCAATTTGCCCGAACGATGGTTTTGGTATCACTCCAACACCACCGCCCAAGCCCAGGCGTTACAGCTATTTGTTACCCTCCAAAAATCCCCAGAAACCACAGCGCAACTACTCCAGGGACTCCTCGACCAGCGGCGACAGGGCACATGGCGCACCACCTACGACAATGCCCAAGCCCTCACTGCTCTCACGGTTTATAGCGTAACGGAAAGCACACCGCCCAACCTGGATGCCACGGTAAAAATCGATCGCCAAACCCTCGGCTCCTTCCAATTTAAGGGCTATAACCAACCCAGTGCCTCCCTGGAAATCCCCATGGCAGACTTACCGAAGGGCGATCGCCAACTGATGATCACCAAACAAGGGGACGGCAAACTCCATTACCTCAGCGAATTTAATTACCGTCTGTCCGGCAACCAGCCAGGTAAACTCAACGGTATCCGTATCACCCGCTATGTCCGTCCCGCCAACGAAACAGAAGTGGTTCGCCAATATGGACTGTACGATCTCAGCGAAAACTTGACCACCGAAACCGGACAAATTTTCGATATCGGCCTAGAAGTCATCACCGATCATCCCGTGGATCATGTCCTTATTAGCGACCCGCTGCCCGCAGGTTTCGAGGCAATTGACACCGACTTCCAAACCGCCACCACCTACTTCCAACCCCAACAGGATAGTTGGCAACTCGGTTACCAAAAAATCTACAAAGATAAAGTTGTTGCCTATGGCGATCGCCTAAATGCCGGAGTCTATAACCTGCATTACCTCGTGCGAGCCGTTACCCCAGGCAGCTTCGACTATCCCGGCGCAGAAGTTGCCCTACAGTACAACCCAGAAACCTTTGGGCGTACCACATCCTCCACCCTGCAAATTAAATAAACAAATATATGTTCATACCAAATCAAAATTAGATAGTCATTGCCTCCCTTTCTAAGGGAGGTGCCGAAGGCGGAGGGATCAAAATTCTCAAACTTAACCGAAACGACTATAGCGCACAAAAAAACCTCCCCGGTGGTGGGGAGGCTATTAGTGATTGATTGCTTTTTTCGAGAAAAACCTAAATACCACGCTTAATCGAAAGACTGACACTCTCAAATTCCTTAGACAAACGCTCTTTTAATTTCGTCGGTAAAGGGCGACTCCCAAAAGAACTGTAATATCCAGCCAGCGCATTCACCGCAGTTTGCATCGTCGTAAAAGATTTCAAACCAGAAACTTTGCTATCTCGGCGATAACGGGAGGCGTAATCATTCATCTGTAGACGAGCCGCAGCTTGGACTTCATTGCGATTAGGCGCATCAGCAGGCAAATTAATCGCCGCCGTGAGACTCTCCACCACAACCAAAGTGTCATCTACA
>JBIKYI010000218.1:0-5524 GCA_044355355.1 Limnothrix sp.
ACCTTTTATAGGAACGGATTTTAAGCGATTTTAAAATCCTTAACCTACTTTTTCGTTCCAATGCTACTCAACCCCCAGTCATTACGCCGAGCTGAATGGGGATCATTATATTGATGCCGAAATGGTGTTTCAGATTGGGCAGCGGGGGAATTTATCGTTGCTGGAAACGGCGAGTTATAACCCTTTGACGGGTGGAGAACTACGCAATAAAGATTACAGTTTTGCAGATTTGTTTTCTGGGAATTTGTTGGCGCAGGGTTGGGCGGAGGTGATGCAGGCAAGTCGGCAGAGTGTGTCTTCAGAGCCAGAAATACCGGAACCGATGGAGGCTGTTGTTGCATCTCAAGAACTGATCGTTGCAACATCTGAGCAAGTTGTGGAGGAAATCGCTCAATCGAGTGGCAAGGATTTGGTGATGAGTCCGGAGAATTGGATCACGGTGGCACAGGCGATCGCCAAACCTCCAGCGTATTTGCAACGAATTCAAGAGGTCACAACAAAACCCTTGCAGGAGAAGGCTGTAACGGCGATGGAGAAGGATTTTGCAGTATTTCAGCAATCCATTACTGCATTAAGGCAGTGGTATCATTGCGCCCGTTGTATCGATAAAACTGCCACTTATTTACAAGGAATTCAGGCGATCGCCGAACAATTCAAAGCAGGTCAACCCCTAAGTGAAGCCGTCCACCGTGCCATGTGGGAAGACCGTAGAATCGCAACCTTTGAACAATTAGCAACAGGCTTAGACCGCCAACACCCCGAAACCTTTCTCCAAAACGTGGCTCAAAAAGGCTTACAGAAAGGACTCCAGCTACAGGAACTCACCGCGACCCTGTTACAGGGAGATCCAGCCTTGCGAGATATCCATAAAATTCAGCCCCAATCGACTGAAACCTATCTGCAAAAAATCCTGACTACCGCCGAGCAATTATTCACCAGAGAACAGCCACAACCCAAACCCATTCAAGCGTCTAGCGAACAACGTAACCATCATCCCAAACTTTAAGCACCATGAATGACCAACAAAAAACCGTCCACGAACTCAACCAAGCCGTACTCGCCACTGCATTAAGTAAACTGGTCAGCAATCTACAATCCTGCCAATCTCGACTCGATTACGCCTATGCCAGAGCTGCCCGTTCTCAAAATGCCCACATTCAAGGCAAATTGTCAGAGGCATCCTTGAAACTCTCAGAAATGCGCGAAATTCTTGATGATGAAGCAATTCAAGCATTGGTCACTCTTCAACCAGAACGGGATTTATTGCGGGAGTTGATGACAGGTACAACTGTTCAACCCTCAGCCCACGAAGAGATTAACTTTTAACCTTGATATTCGAGATTCGCGAATATAGAATAGAGATCACGGGAGGGTAAAAATATGCTCAAATCTCAAGACATCGTGATCTTGCTTCAGGTTCATTGTCTTGGCACGACATGGACATATAGCGAATTAGCTAAAGGTTTAAAAATGAGTGCTTCAACAGTCCATGAAGCTCTACAACGTTGTGAAATTAGCCACTTATATAACCAGAAAAAAAAGAAGATTTTGAAAGGAGCATTAGAGGAATTTTTAGTGCATGGTTTAAAGTATGCTTTTCCCGCAGAAGCCGGAGCTATTGTGCGAGGAATTCCAACGGCTCATTCCGCAGAACCTTTGAAGCAATTGTTGATAGTGGATGAAACAATTCCCTATGTTTGGGCTTCAGCGAAAGGCAAAATAAAAGGTCAATCGATTATTCCGCTCTATAAATCTGTACCAGAAGTAGTGGAAAATGAAGCAGATTCTCAATTGTACGAATTGTTATGTTTGGTGGATAGTTTACGAGTGGGAAAAATTCGAGAACAGGAACTAGCGGGGATGGAGTTAAATAAAAGATTATATGCCTAATCCACAGATTGAAAATTTAGAAAAAGTCGTAGCTATTTTATCGCAAATTCCAGAACAATTTGTATTTACAGGTGGTGCAACGATCGCCCTTTATTTAGATGAAATATTATGGGATGAGGTGCGCCCGACAATCGATGTAGATTGTGTGGTTGAGATTGCCTCTCGCGTTGAATATTATGCCTTAGCAGATCGCCTCAGAGCTTTGGATTTGGAAGAATGCACTAAACCTGATGCGCCGTTATGTCGTTGGTTATATCAGGATTTAATCGTGGATATTATGCCCTGTGATGCCGAGATTTTGGGTTTTAGTAACCGTTGGTATCAGGCAGGAATTCAGCATAAAATGACCTATATTTTGCCCAGTGGTCAGGCGATCGCCATTTTTTCAGCTATTTATTTGCTAGCGAGTAAAGTAGAGGCTTTTCTAGGGCGAGGTCAAAATTTTCGATTTTCTAAAGATATTGAGGATATTGTAATTTTACTAGATGGCTGAGAAAGATGTGTCTGATTTTTTAAGAAATTGGTTTCGAGAAAATCAAGAAGATTTAGAAGAAGCAGTATTATGTTTTCTACCTGCATCAAGCTATGAACGAGAAGATCTAGCCATGGAGTTAATTCAAAAATTTGCTCAATAAAAAAAGAACAAGCTGAATGTCAAACTTGCTCCTAAAAAGTTTAGTTTTAAAGAAACTTAATTAGCTTAAAGATCATCAACTAAAGCATTATTAAATTGCACCTCACGAAGAACTTGGTTAGCAGTGCGATCTTTTTCAGCTTGCTTGATGCGTTCTGCACGGGTCATAGTTTTGGCGACATTGGCTTGGGCGATATTATTAGCGGCGAGTTGTTGGAGAATTTGCTGATTTTGATTGATTTGGATGCGGGATAATTGCGACTCATTCGCCATCTGGAGCGTCATACATTTCATCACTTCCTGCGTGATTTTTAAGTCTTGGCATTGTTCAGCAAGTTCACCGGATGTTGTGGAAATTTGCGTGGAAGTTTCAGCCAATTTCTCGGTATTTTTCTGACCCTCCGCTGAAAAAACAATTTCTCCAATGGTGCTGGAAGTGCCAGCGGCAACCTCTGCTTGTCTTAAAATCCCTTCCGAAATGTCGTTAATGTCGGTTTGATTGAGGGCGGCATCCTCACGAATGTCGGCGAAAATTCCACTAGGATCTGGCAGTCCTAATACACCTGTAATCGCTTCAATGCCTTGGGGGACATAAACCTGAAGAAAATCTTCAACATAGCTTCCTACATAGGTTTCAAAGGTGGAAGAGACCATTTGGGAGGTCTGATTCCAAGCGTTTTTCAGAATGTCGAGGACGGAAGCTTCACTTTTGGTGGTGGAAATCAAGATGATGCCTGTGGCGATGGGCATGATGATGAGTAGTTTTTTGGTGCGGTTTTTCATGGTTAAAAATCCTCTAATTTTTTGCCTTGTTGCATACAGATTTGGAAATGTGCGCCCCACCGGGCAGCGGCTTCGAGGGGGTTGGGATACTGCTCAAAGAAGCGATCGCGGGCAATGACTTGTTCTTTGTTGTTTGCTAATAAACCGACGAGAATGGGACTGGCAAAATAACGTCCGTGGGTATAACGGCGATCGCCATCCACGAGCCATTGGGAAGTACCACGACGGCGATCTGCTTTGAAGGTGCTGGCAACGTTTTCGCTGATGATCGCTTCAGGTGTGCGATGGATGCGGTGGTAATGGTCGATGTCATCGCCATTAATTCGCCCCGTAATTCGCAAGGAAAGATTGGTGCGTATCTTGGCACTGGCGGCATTGGTTTCGATAATCACCGGATCCTGAGTGGTCAAAATGACTGTCAAACCCGACTTTCGCGCCGTTGCCATTTGCACACCGACGTATTTCGCCAGACCCGCATATTCGAGCCAGATGGAAGCCTCATCGATGTAGAAAATGGAGCGGGAACATTGCAGGGCGCGACGTTGGGCGATATTGCAGATCATCAGTCCCAAAACCCGTGCCTTTTTCTCCGAACTGGGTTTGAGGCAGGAAAATTGCAGGTAGGGCGTATGGAAAAAATCAACGCTGGAAGGCTGCGCAATCTGTTTCCCCATCGCGCCTTCAATCCAACTCATCAGGGCGGAACGGATGAAATTAACCGCCTGCCGTTGCCCCTCATCATCGTTCTGAACCAGCGAATAATCGACCCGTTCGTAGAAATCCTGAAGGGTAGGATAGGCTTGCCATGCAGCAGAATTAATCCCATTTTTCTGAGCCGTGTCAATGCGTTCAAGAATGATTGGGTCACGGTAAAAACGGGCGATCGCCGTCGTGAGAATAAATTCAACCTGCGTGGCTAAACCCGAATCAGTGACCCCATCTAATACCAAGGCTTGCATCATTGCCTCGATGGATTCCACAAACGCATCCCGCCGTTCCAATTGTTTCTGGGGCGAAAATTGCGATAAATCCGGCAATTCCAGAATATTGGAGGCTTCACGGGAAGGATCAAACTCCGTGCCACCGAGAAATTTAATCAACGCAGAATAGGTCGATGAAGTCTTCTGGGTTTCCTCCTCTGTCTCGGTTTCAGACGGTACGACCAAATCCATGGAGGTAATTTGCGCCCCCGTAAACGCCGCCTCCACGAGCATATCCCCCACCAAAACCGACTTACCTGAAGCCGTTCTGCCGTAGACAACCCCGTGGCGCGGACTGCCAAATTCATCCTCCAAACTGACGCGAAACGGTACGCCCCCCTGAATACTGATAAATTCTGTGCCTGTCTCAGCCTGATTGACAATACCCGTCAAATTCACCAAGCCCAACGCCGCCGAAGCGTTGATGGAGAGCCGATAATCGCCCGTCACAAAACCCGCACAACGCCACAATAATTCCAGTTTGATCGGCAACGTTTGTAGCCAAATCCGCCAGACATAATCCCGTTCCTGAAACAGGCGAGTGGGGCGATTGAAACCCTTACGAATCAAGGTTAATTTGTCGCGAAGAATGTCCAAATCAGGGGCATAAACGAGAATTGCCACGCCCACATAAACCGGATAATCTCCTTGCTGAATCAGCCGTTGAGCCTCCATCGCCTCCTCGGATGTAACCACCGCCGTTTGGTCTGCCTGCCCATTTTTGTTGGAGGTGCGGAGCTGCTGTTTGGTGTAATTTTGTAGGGATTTGCGCACGCCATCCACCGAGGCATAACTGTATTGGGTAATCAGGTCATAATCGCTGAGATCCAGTGAAATCAAGCAATCCCAGAGCCAACGGTATTTATGTTCCGGTGAAGTGAATTCGTCGGGCAAATCCTCAAAACCGAGAATCGCACAATATTGTTGCCGTGCCGGAAGCCAGAGATGTTCCTGATGCGCCCGTGGAAAATTTTCGTCGGTAAAGAGCTGCGACAATAACGCTAACGGTTGTCCTGTCAGC
Organism: Limnothrix sp.; assembly: GCA_044355355.1. Lineage (GTDB taxonomy): Bacteria > Cyanobacteriota > Cyanobacteriia > Cyanobacteriales > MRBY01 > MRBY01. The sequence goes on from JBIKYI010000218.1 coordinate 5,309, forward strand.
CTTTCACCCGCTCGATTGAACTCCAGAATTTCCGGTTGGGGATCATCGAGATCGACGAATAAATAGTAAGGTAATGCCGAATTTCCGCCGATTGCCTGATTGAGTAAATGCCAGAGGCGATCGCCATCATAGAGTTGCGCCTGATCCAGTTTGAGCGTGGCATAGAGGGTTTTCTCAAACTCAATCCCCGCACGATAGGCAGAATTAAAGAGGGTC
>JBIKYI010000219.1:0-5521 GCA_044355355.1 Limnothrix sp.
GGGAAGCATCCAACACGCCCCCCATACCCATCACATGGCTTTTGTCTAAACCTGTCGCTTTCCAAGCCACATAGGTCATCACATCCAGGGGATTCGTCACCACAATCACAATGGCATTCGGACTCCGGGCGATCGCCTCCCGCGCTGCATGGGCAACAATTTCTGCATTCGTATAGAGCAAATCATCCCGACTCATCCCCGGCTTACGGGGCAGTCCCGCCGTGATCACGATGATGTCCGAACCTGCCGTATCATCATAACTATTCGTGCCCAGAATCTTTTTGTCGTGGCGTTCCAAGCCCTGGGCTTCATACAAATCGAGGGCAAGCCCCTGGGGCAAACCCTCCACAATATCCAAGAGCACCACGTCCGCCAGATTTTTTTCTGTAATGCGTTGGGCAACCGTACTGCCCACCTTGCCCGCACCGAGCACCGCCACCTGGGGCGCTTTACAAGCAATGGAAGGGGCGGCGATCGCAGATGTGGTCATGGCTTTACTCCGGTTTATTCCGAAACGTTAAACAGATTCGAGCTGATCGAGACGAAGCCAAACACTCGGTGTCGGTGTGTAGAAACGAACAAGGGCATATTCTTCATTTAGATCCAGTACTTCACCCTTACTATCAAAAAAATAGCTAGGTAAACGGGTATCACTGGCTGTTGCTTCAGTACTGCCGATAAACTGTTCCCTAATCACCCGCACAAGGCTTCCTTTCTTTAGTTTAGCCGCCATAATTGCTGCATTCTCCAGAGTGTGACGAATTTATTCTAAATCTTAATGGGCTGGAACTTCTAGGCAACTTCTGCCGAGAAATTGTTGATTTTGTCAAATTCAAAGGCGCCAGCGAGGGAACCCCAGACAATTTCATCGGTCACGGGATCTCGCCCGCGATCAATACTAATCAGGTTATCCGCTGTGATCTCAAAGCTATTGTCGAGGTAACTTTCTTTGTTATTGCGAAACACTTTGCAGCCTTTGCCCGATTCAACGATGCCTTTAAAGCAACCATTTTCCCAGGTAACAATCATGTCGCAACCGGGCATGGGTTCGAGCATGTCAAAGGTGAGATTTTTGAGGAGTTCTGGGTTTCGGGAAGCGCCAAAAAATTGTGCTTTGACTTCTTCTTTGGGTTTGTAATGGATCAGTTCGAGGTGATCTTCGACGGGTTTGATGTGAAATGCCCGGAGACGGTAGGGGTTGCCGACATCGGAGCGGTATGCCTGTTCCAGGAAAAGACCGTAGCCATCGAAAAAGCTTTGGGGGAGGGGACGCATACATACGCGGATGTTGGCGTAAAAGGCAGGGTTGACGATCGCCTGATTGAAGTTACAAAATTCTCCCGCCATCCAACGGGCGAGGGTGAGGGCATCTGTGGAATGGGACATAGATTTTTGCTTAGATCTTAAAGTTTGAGATTTGAGGTTTTAAGGTTTTTTAAATGTGTCATTCCATTATTAGATACCACGGTAGGGTTTTGGATCTCAAACCGGCGATTGCCACTCGTTTCTAACTTGCTTGTCTCTATTCCGGTTTTTCCTCTAAGGGATCGGCGGAAATCAGCAGATAACCCGCGAGGGGACGTAGATTGCGCAGTCCTGTGTGGGCGCGGACTCCCTTGGCATCTTCCCCGATCAGTAGGTGACTTGCATCGCCACTATCGACCATGCCGCCGTCCTTAACGCCTAGGGCGATCGCCATGTTCACCATCCCGGCATCACTAATTTCTTCAAAGCCAATGAGATAAAGGGTTTTGTTGGCGTTATCAATGCCCATAAAGATTCTGGGAATCGGTTCTGCCACCAGACTCATCACCCCCGGTCTTGCCTCACCATTGGCGATCGACACCCCCTGCATCCCAATACCTAATACCGCCGCATCCAGTACCTCCTGGGATGGTGGTTTTGTTAGTTCCTGATGGGCATTCCCCGATTTATCCCACCAGAGCAAATAACTATGTTTATGGGCATGGCTCGCTTTCCCGTCGATGACCAGGGTTTCCACCGTTGCCACCGCATTACCGGGATAGGATTCCCAGGGGCGAAAGGGCGTATAGCGAGTCGTATTCACAAAAATGGCGGGTTTATGGCGCTCTAATGCCCAATCTGCTACTTCTAAACGGAATAAATAGCCACTTTTCCACGGCCAGGGGACTTGGGTAAAGGGAAAATCCGGTTGACGATGTTTAAGCTCTATGCCTGGGGTATCCCATTTCACCCGGATCGCCATCATGCGCCCTTTGCCAACGTCAGTAGGGATAGGACTGACCATCATATCAATACCTTCGTACAGGGGTTGCCAGCCATTCGTGAGGGGAGGACGCAGGCTTTGCACAATGGCGATCGCCCCAATGACGAGAACGCCTAAAACCCCACCGACACCCCAGACTAATCTCCGTTTAAACTTTTTGCCCTGTGCCTGCCTTTGCAAGACCGCTGAATCCCCCGTTGGATCCGTTTCTGGGGTTAGCATCGTCATTGAAAAAATCCTCATGAATCAATACTTTAGGTAATGCATAGTTATTGTGGCGCACTTTTTTCCTGTTTTTCGCCATCGATTTTCATCATAAGTTGTCATAAAAGTAGGGCGATCGCCCCACACAAGACGAGACATCCTCCCTTTATTTTTCCGATACCCCATAGCAAGATACAGTGGAGGATACAAGCGCAATCGTGAAACACCATAATATTGCCGCTAATTCCTGCAATTCCTTCCTGTTGATAGAGTTCATTACACAAGTGCATGGTTAAAGCAATTGAGCAAATTCGGCGCGATCTACACTCCATCACAGAACGCGTGGGCACAGTGCAGCAAAACTTAGAAACAATCTATGCCGATTATCTAGAGACCTTAGGTAATAGTATCGAACGTCAACTAGTCCTTGCTGCCTACGAACTCTGTACCCAGGTTTATCCCGATATTTTTTTGCAACTTTCCTACGATCAACGCCAGGAAATGCAACAGGAACTCCGTCGTCTCGCCCAGCAAATCCACCACAAACTGAGTCGTATCCTCACCGAACCGATCGAACCGGAAACAGGCGAGGAAATCATCCTTAGTAAAACTATTCTGACTGCCGATGATGATGTCGAACAGGAACTATTAGAAGTTTTCGAAAGCATCGATCAAGTGATTGGGGGTAACTCTCAATTTGACGAAGACGAAGAGGATGAAGATTCCGAAGAAAAATTCGCCGAACAGCAACAGCGCCGTTCCGAATTGTCGCAATTAGCAGAGCGCATCGCCGATAGTATTGCCGAGATGATGAACGAGGTGGATGAACCAGAACCCATCGAGGCAGGTAGCCCCGACAGCCTTGTGGAATGGTATCGGACAACGGAAAAACAAATTCGCCAAGTCTTGAGCAATGGTTCCCGTGAAACCAATCGTTTGTTGCAACGGAGTCGAATGCTTCCGCAGCACATTCCCTTACAAGTGCTGGATTTGGCAGTACAGGATAACCGCCGTGGGGGATCTTCTCCAAAGGCGACGAATCTTGTGAACCTGATGATTGAGACGGATTTGGGCGAAAAGAAGAAAAAACGGATCCGGGTAACGGCGGTACACCTCAAATTATCTGAAATTGAATTTGGTGATACCCATGTACTTAGTCAGCGTGGGCGGATTCGTGAACAGCTCATGAAAATCAAGCAACTGAAAAAGGTCTATAAAAAGGTGAAAAAGGATTTGGCGATCGCCGAGGCAGAGTCTGCTTGGCGCTCTAGCTGGCATCAGGGCGAATTATAAAGCGAAATTATAAGACGAATGACCAACTACTCAATCAAAAACACCCATGGCAAATGATGAATTTGAACTTATTCGTCCTATTCACCGTCTGTATAGACCAAAGGTATCGACAGAATCCCTTGCATAACTCAGCAAGCAATCCTGATCAAACGAGCTGGACTAGTTTATACAAACCCTAATAGAAGAAGAGGGCGAACGAGGGGACTTGAACCCCCGAATGGCGGTACCACAAACCGCTGCCTTAACCACTTGGCTACGCTCGCCATGTGCATAACACAGTTAACTATGATAACTATTTACTTTGATTTTGTCTAGAGACCAATGAAAATTTTTCGAATCTTCAGTATGGTCAGCGGTCTGCTAGTAGTCGCTGCCGGGGCGATCGCCATTGTGAGTAACCCACAAATTCCCCGTTACGAAGACTTTGCCAGCGTCCAGATTGCCTCATACCTCAAGGAAAGCGTGTGCCAAAATTCCGAAAATAATCTCCCCATTAACCTAGGGCAATTCAACAGTCGCGCCCTCGAAAACTACTGCAAAACCCTAGTCGATGCCAGCCAGCCCCAATTGGGAGAACTCATCGGCGAAAAGACCAGCCAACAAAATTACTTTTTCTTCAGCATCTACCAAACAGAGATCCAGTTACCAGACCCCCTGCCCGACTATTCCTTCGAAACCATCGGGCTATTTAATCATTTTTTTACTTACCGTACCGAAAAGTTTTAAGCAATAAGCTTTAAGTCACAAGTTTTAGGTAATCAGCATTGAAGGCAACACATTAACCACAAGCCTTCTGCCATGCCGACTGTTCTTCCTTCAGGAGGGCGATCGCCTCATCCACCGTCGCCACACAACAAGGAATCTCCATATCCTCCCGATCCGCCATCATCGGCACCATTGCCCGATCCGCCCATTTCACCAAATCCGCCCACATCTCCCCCACCATAATCATCGGCATACTATGGATTGAACGCACCTGTAGCAACTGCCAAATCATCAACGCCTCCAGCGCCGTGCCAATCCCCCCCGGCATCACCACAAAAGCATCAGACATCAACACAAAATGATGCAGCCGTGAAAAAAAAGTTTGATGCTGAAACACCTCCTCCACAAACGGATTCACCTCCTGCTCATAATTTAACGCCACCCGAATCCCGATCGATTTCGTGTGATCCTGCGGATCTGCCACCACACTGCCCTCATTCGCCGCCTCCATCAAACCCGGGCCACCCCCCGTCACAATGTCACAACCCAGATAAGTCAACTCACTCGCCAAACGCTTCACATCCTGATAAAGGGCAGAATCCTTCGTAATCCTTGCTGAGCCAAAAATCGTGACACTATAACGCTCTCGTCGAGGCGCTTGAATACTACTCAAGCCATTGACGATTTTCCACAGTCCAAGCACAGCTTCCTGTACCACCTCATAGCTCATTTGCTTTTGATCGAGATCAACAGGAAAACATTGTGGATTCTCAGACGGGTTAATGGGCTGATTTAAGGACATACAGCAAAGACACAGCTATAAATAAAAATTATTGCTTATTTTAGTTGAGATTAGCTCTGTCTCATCCCTGAATCGTGATTGATCGCCAGATCTTGAGCAATCTCAGACGAAATCTTGCCTTTTCCCGGCAAAGCAAGTTTTGAATGCCGTTTTGTGTGATCTCGCTAACTACTAGGACAAAAAAGAGAGAAAGGGGCTAAACATCGGAGTGCAGAGATGAAATGGTCGGCAGTAAAGTGGAGATTGGAGAAGGTGCGGCGGAGAAAGTC
>JBIKYI010000220.1:0-5497 GCA_044355355.1 Limnothrix sp.
AATCAAACTCGTTTTACGACCCAGGCGATCGGCAAAATAGCCCGACGGAATTTCCCCCAGGAAAATCGCGCCCGACAGAATCCCCTTGAGCAAAATCCCTTGCCCCAAAGTTAAGCCGTGGGCGTTATAAAAAATCATCAAAATGGGAATGGGAAACCAAGCCGATTCCAACCCCTTCAGCCACCAAAGTTTTGTCAAATTCTGGGCGATCGCCCGTGACTGATCCATCACCATTGCTCCTTAAACGCCCCCAGGGAAATGAGCTAAAATACAGAGCATTTAATTTTCAGTTATTTCCCCAAATTTGTCCCATGATTATGCATGTCGCCCATCTGCGCCAAAACTATAGCCGGGATGGTCTCCACGAAAACGATGTCCATGATGATCCCCTGGTACAATTTGCCACCTGGTTTGCCGAAGCGTCAGACTCGGAGATTCGCGAACCCAATGCCATGATCCTCGCCTCCGTCTCAGCGGCAGGACGACCCAGCGCCAGGGTGGTTTTACTCAAGGATTTTGACGCAACGGGCTTCACTTTTTTCACCAACTACACCAGCCAAAAAGGAACCGAACTCATTGCCACAGGCTTTGCCTCCCTCGTATTTTGGTGGGAACCCCTCGAACGACAAATTCGCATCGAAGGACGGGTCGAAAAAATTCCTGCTGAAGCTTCCGATGCCTATTTTGCCAGTCGTCCCCGGCAATCCCAGATCGGTGCTTGGGCTTCCCCCCAAAGCGAGGCGATCGCCCACCGGGAGATCCTCGAAACCAACTTTGCCGAACTCGAACAAAAATTTCCCGAAGACCAAGAAATCCCCCGTCCAGACCATTGGGGAGGGTTCAAAGTTGTGCCCGATAAAATCGAATTTTGGCAGGGTCGCCCCAGTCGCCTCCACGATCGCCTCGTGTTCACCCTCCAGCCCGACCAATCCTGGCAATGTCAACGCCTTGCGCCTTAAGCATCACTGTCATCTGTATTGGGAGCATCCAGGGCGATCGCACAGGGGATTTCCAGAATAAACTTTGTCCCTTCACCGATTTTCGATTGGCAATAAAGCTCGCCCTGATGTTGTTCCACAATAATTTTGTAACTAATTGATAGCCCCAAACCCGTACCTTTCCCCACAGGTTTCGTCGTAAAAAATGGGTCGAATAAAGAATCCTGAATATCCGCCGCAATGCCACAACCATTATCGGCGATCGCCACCTGGAGATAATCATTCGCAAGATGTCGAGTGGTGATTGTAATCATCGCTTTGGGTTCCTCTTCGAGCGCATCAATCGCATTACCGAGCAAATTCATAAACACTTGATTTAACTGGCTAGCGTAACAATTCACCAAGGGAAGTTTGTCGTAATCTCGTATTAACTGAATGGCAGGCAAGTTACTTGTTTTGGAGCGATCAAAACGATTTTGTAGTAACAATAAAGTACTTTCAATACCTTCATGAATATCGACATTTTTTTGCTCAGACTGATCTAAGCGTGAAAAATTACGCAGAGAAATCACCATTTCACGAATTCTTTCAGAACCATTGAGCAACGACTTAAATAAACTACTCGTATCCTCTTGGATAAACTCAAAATCAATCTCTGCTAACAGTTCGGCGATCGCTGGGGAAGGCTCCGGATATTCCTGTTGATAACTTTTCGCTAGATCCAATAAATCCGTCAAATATTGATTGGCATGGATCAGATTATTATGAATAAAATTCACTGGATTATTAATTTCATGGGCTAAACCCGCCACCATTTGCCCCAAACTCGACATCTTTTCCGTTTGGATTAAATGCAATTGAGTCTCCTGTAATTCCTTGAGAGTAACCGCTAATTCATCCGCCTTTTTCCGGAGTTCTGCTTCCGCTGTTGTGCGTTGTTGCACCTCTTTTTCTAGGGCTTCATAGCTCGCTAATTGGGCATAAACCTGTTCAAAGGTATTCGCGAGAAAGGTAATTTCATTATTCACTTTGCCTGCATCAAATTGGAAATTACCGCTATTTTTACTGGCTGCCACCGCCTCATTCAGCTTGGACAAAGGCGCAAGAATAATCTGGTGAATCAAGCTACTCATCACCACCAAAATCACCAAAATGCCTGAGGCGATCGCCACATTAGATTTCACAAAATCCATCAGGGCTTCCTTTTCCATCTCCTCCAGATCGATAATGGCGATCGCCACCCCCCGCTGATCCGTCGTGCCAAACATCAAATTACTAAATGGCAAAACTTCCACAAACACCTGACGACCATCAAGGATGAGCCGTTGACTTTGCACTTTACCCGTCTGGGATGCCTTAGTCACCTTCTTGACGAGAGTCGGATGAATCTCTGCAAAGGGACGATTAATCTGAGTCACCAAACTATGGCTAATGGTCTTCCCCTCCGGATTAACGATCGCCACCTCCATCACATCCGGCAGGGTCGCGTAGTTCGTGACTACCCGTTCCAACATCGGAAAATAACCCAACTCAATCAGACCCTCCGAGGACAACTGTAACGATTGCGTAATCGAACTCGCCCGTCTTTTGACCTGGTGTTCTAGATCACTGTTAATGCTCCGATAATTGATCCAAGTGGCTCCGAAACCCACAATCGTGAGGGACAGACCAAAGCCCAGCAGGAGTTGCCGGAAAATAGGCTTAAATGGGGAAGAAATACTCACAGAGAAACTTGTTGAATTTTAAGGTGTTGAATTTTGAGATTTTTAATCTGAGATTTTTAATTTGAGATTTTAAATTTTGATGATTTATGCCGTTTTATCTATTACAACGATGCTAAAGGTTAAGCGGAACACCATTTGAAAATATTGAAAATATCGTAACTATGCAAAGGCGACAACTGCTGCTTCAGCTTTCGGGATTTACCCTTGCCCTGGGTAGCGCTCAACTACTCAAGGGATGCCAAACCGATGACGGGGAAGAAAATGAGGATAATAATGAGGCGACGATGCCCCCCCCAAAAGAACTCCACTTCGGTATCTTAACCACCGAACCAGAGGCGGATTTAATCCCTAAATGGAAACCCTTCCTTGCCGATTTGTCAGTGGCGGTGGGTCTGCCAGTCAAACCGTTTTTCGCGCATCAATATTCTAGTCTCATTGAGTCGATGCGATCCGGGGTCATTCAGATTGCTTGGTTAGGGGGAAAAACCTATATTGAAGCGGTCACGGTGGCGGATGCCCAAGCCTTTGCCCTTACGGTTTCTGATGGGGGGGAAAGGGGTTATTATGCTCACCTCCTCACCCATAGCGATCGCCCCTGGCTCAAGCAGGTAAAAGACGGCGAAGAACCATTAGATTATCTCCTCAAAAATGGTCAGGATATTACCTTCGCGTTTAATGATATCAACTCCACCTCCGGCTATCTCGTGCCGATGTACTACCTCTTTGCCAAAAATCAAATCGATCCCCTCAAGCATTTAAAAAATGTTGTCTTCCTCGGCAGTCATGAAGAAACGATCCTTGCCGTCGCCGAACAGCGGGTTGATGTCGTCACCAATAACAGTGAAGCCTTAGACCGCTTTAGGAAAAAATTTTCCGATAAAGCCAAGGCGGTGCAAATCATCTGGACATCCCCCCTCATTCCCGCCGACCCGATCGCCTACAAAGCCCAATTACCCGAAGCACTCAAGGAAAAAATCCGTAATTTCTTCTATGGCTACAAAAATCAAGCGGTGCTGAATGCCCTTGATTGGTCAGGGTTCGATCCCGCCACAGATCAGGACTGGAACCCAATTCGTGAACTGGAGATCGGCAAGCAGATTCTGGAGATCAAGGATAACAAGCTGATTGGGGAAGAGGAAAAGAAAAATATTCTCCTGGGACTTCAGGAACGGTTAGATGCCCTCCAAACCGATGGGACGACAAAACCGCCGACTCCTTAATCTCTGGGGCGATCGCCCCAAGCCTAACCGAAGTCAAACCCAAGCAAAAAACCAGCAACATCAGCAACTTGAGAATCACCAATCCGAGAAGAAAAGGGTAAATTTTGGGATAATATTAGGCTTATTTCAAAACTGACCAAATAACTTGAACACCATGCCCCCCAGAGAAATGCCCCGCCGCACGAAGATCGTTGCCACCATTGGTCCGGCAACCAGTAAGCCCGATGTTTTGCGCGAACTCATCGAAGCGGGAGCCACCACTCTAAGGCTAAACTTTTCCCACGGAACCCACGACGATCACCAAAGCAATATTCGTCTTATTCGCCAAACCGCCTTTGAGCTAAACCAACCCGTCGGCATTCTCCAGGATCTCCAGGGGCCAAAAATCCGTCTCGGTAAATATGAAAGCGGTTTCATCACCCTCCAAAAAGGCGATCCCTACATCATCACCAGTCGTGAAGTGCCCTGCACCCAAGAGATCGGCTATGTGAGCTATGACAAACTCGCCGAGGAAGTCCCCGAAGGTGCAAGTATCCTCCTCGATGACGGCAAAGTAGAAATGCGCGTCGAAAAAATCGATAAGGAAGCCCATAATCTCCATTGTCGCGTGGTGGTCGGCGGCAAACTCTCCAACAACAAAGGTGTTAACTTTCCCGGCGTATATCTCTCCGTTAAAGCCCTCACGGATAAAGACAAAGAAGATTTGATGTTTGGTCTGGATCAGGGGGTGGATTGGGTTGCCCTGAGCTTTGTGCGCAATCCCCAGGATGTCCTCGAAATCAAAGATTTGATCGCGAGTGCCGGGAAAAAAGTCCCCGTGATCGTCAAGATCGAAAAACACGAGGCGATCGAACAAATGGAAGCGATCCTGTCTCTCTCCGATGGCGTGATGGTTGCCCGGGGTGACCTCGGCGTAGAACTTCCAGCAGAAGATGTCCCGCTCCTCCAGAAAAAATTAATCGCCACTGCTAACCGTCTTGGTATCCCTGTGATCACTGCTACCCAGATGCTAGACAGTATGGTGAATAACCCCCGTCCAACCCGTGCTGAAGTGTCTGACGTAGCCAATGCCATCCTCGATGGTACGGACGCGGTGATGCTCTCCAATGAAACCGCTGTTGGGGAATATCCCGTGGAAGCGGTGGGGATTATGGCAACGATCGCCAAACGCATTGAGCGGGAACCCGATGCGATTCGTCGGCAACCCTCCGATAAAAAATCCATACCCAATGCTATCTCTGCGGCAGTCAGTCATATTGCGACGCAACTCGATGCCACTGCCATTATGACCCTCACCAAATCCGGTGCGACCGCGAGAAATGTCTCGAAATTCCGTCCATCGACACCGATTTTAGCTATTACTCCCCATGTGGATGTTGCCCGTCGTCTCCAGTTAGTTTGGGGCGCACAACCGCTCCTCGTCATGGATTCCCCTTCCACCACGCAAACTTTTAAAGCGGCGATTAACGTTGCCCAGGAAAATAATTTGCTGAAAGAAGGGGATCTGGTGGTGATGACTGCGGGGACGTTGCAGGGGATTTCCGGCTCCACGGATCTGATCAAGGTGGAGGTGGTACAGGCGCTCCTCGGTGAAGGTCAAGGTATTGGTCAAGGT
>JBIKYI010000221.1:0-5485 GCA_044355355.1 Limnothrix sp.
TGCTAAAATGGGTGTAACTCATAGGGATTTCTTATTGTTTTACTTAACATCAGAATATCCTTATGAGTCCCTCTTCAGAAAGACCCTAGGTGTTGCACTTCAAATTTGAATTGGCGTCATGATAGCAATTTCCCCTAGGGTTGTTACGTTATCGCGAAACTTTATGATGATTTCTCTAGTTTCTGGCATTCATCTCGACATCTATCCGGAATTATTGGCAAAATAAAGGTTCAGTATTGTGATTAGATATACCCCGTCACTTCAGATCCTTCCTGTGGAGGTTTGGTGAATCCAGATTTTTTTTCGTCTTGGTCAATGTCTATACCTAAACCGGTTTATCCTGCCCTGTCCCATGACAATTTGGTGATTCGGCCGGCGATGGTCGAGGATGCTCAATCTCTCGCCGATGTGTTGACCTATAGCTTTCATCCGCATTCTGGGCTAAGGGGTTTGGTGATCCCGTTATTACGTTTGGGGATTTATGAGGATTTGCAGCATCGTCTGCTTAATCCTAAGCCTCAGCATGTTTGTTTTGTGGCTTGTTTGTCTGTCAGGGGTGGGGCTTCGATGGTGGTCGGTACGGTGGAAATGTCGGTGCGTTATGTCCGTTCGAGGGCGATCGCCCCCATCAAAATCCCCTATATTTCTAACTTAGCTGTTGATCCTGAATATCGTCGTTTGGGCATTGCTCGTAAGCTCTTAGAACGCTGTGATGTCCAAATTAAACGATGGCACTACGACAGTATTGTGCTCCATGTGATGGAAAATAATCAGGCGGCAAAGCGACTATATTTGCAATGTGGTTATGAAATTCAACATGCAGATCAAACAGTAAGTAGTTGGCTATTTAAACAGCCCAGACGGCTTTTTTTGCAAAAAAACTTATCCCACTGAAAAATTCCCTATATTATTAAGTCCAGATGACTTAATCTTTCATCTAGCCAGACTTATACATCGTCGTTTCGTTCTCTATTAGGTTTTGTGTTAATTTCTCTGATATGGGCAGTCTTGCTTCCAGTTCCCCTGATGATCCAAATATTCCTGCCACCGTGCCAGAGATCTTGAATGAATTACGTCAAGGTAAACTCTTGATGGTTAATGCCCGCCGTAAGAATGGTGTCATTCTTTGTAAGCCCTATCATGTAGATTTTGCGGGGCCGGGGGCAATTATTGGGGGGATTTTTGATCGTGATGTTGTGGATTTGATTCCTGTCGGGAATCTATCTTTAATTCGTCCCCAGGAGTCGGAGGAGCGGCAAAAAGCTTATTTGATCCGTCGCCAATGGGTGAGGCTGTTAAAGCAAATTACGGATAAACCGCTGCCGGAACAGCGTGCCCAGGTCATTTTAAATCAGTTTGAAAATTGGTTTGACTTGGAAACGGCGGCGGCTTTGTCGGACGAAATGTTTGCCCATTTAATCGGTGTTTTGCCCCAAACGATTCGACGGGTGCGTAATCGGGTAAATCGCTCTGAAATTTAGATAAATTTAGGCTCAATTGAGCAAGACTAAATGATTTGTCTTCATTAACTTTTATTAATTCCCTAGAATTAATTCACGAGTGAGTTAGATTGATTGGTTTAGTTTTGTAAACTTATGGGGAGGACTTGCTAGTGGATGGGGCGATCGCCACGACAATTGCACTACTGCACTACTATGGCTTTGATGTGACCACGGAGACCGTCCCAGAGCTTTTAGATCATTGGCAGAGCCAGTATCCCTGTGAGTGGATTCGTTTGGCAGTGATTGAAGCCCTCTATCGAGGTCGCTATAAACAAATCTCCGTTGAGGAAATTTTGCGGCGCTGGCAAAAATTGGGGCAACCCCAGGTGAATTTCAACTCTGATTTTGAAGTCTTGATTTCTGCCAAACTTGAAACGACCCAGACTTTGGTGACCCTAGCCTCGCCGCCACTACTGGGGCAACAGGAACAGATTTCTGTCTTTCCCACGGAAGTTATGGGTTTCGACACCTATCAAAAACTGAAGGCGATCGCCCAAGAACAGACCGAAACGGATGATGTAGACACAAAAAACCCCAGCCAAATAGCTAGGGGAGAAGATGTTACAAAACTTCAATAAATGTTTCAATAAGGCTATTGAACCAGAGGGAAATAAAATCCAGAGGAAGGCAATTATTCCTTGTCCTCGCCCTGACTATAGTTTGTGCCACCGGACAATTGCTTATTAATTGCCGTTGCGAGTGTTGTCTTCGGCACAGCACCGACGACCATATCTACCTTTTTGCCACCATTAAAAATCATGAGAGTCGGAATACTACGAATCCCATACTGGCTCGCAACAGTCGGATTTTCGTCAGTATTCAACTTGAATACCTTGATTTGATCCTGGTACTGCTCGGCAATCTCCTCGACGACGGGAGCGACCATACGGCAGGGACCGCACCAAGGAGCCCAGAAATCAACAAGAACTGGTACACCACTCTTGATCACTTCTTCTTCAAAGGTGGAGTCTGTGACTGCGGCAGTTTTTGACATGCCTCTAAATTCCTAATTAATACAAGTTGTTGCCAAGAATACTAGTGGATTCTAGCATATCCTCCCTCTAGCTCCGGTTAAGTTGACTCAAAACGATAATAAATTTCGTATTTTGCAATTTTCCGTAGGGTATTGGAGCTTAAGAATGCTAGGATCGAGGCGGTTTATGCTCTTGTCTAATCTTAGCCTACCCGTTCTCTATGCTTTACAGAGTCCGTTCACTGGATGGAAATATAAATAAATGAAAGATGAAATATAAATGGAATAAATAATAAAAAAAACGCCCGAATACTATGGCGATCCGGACGAAGTATGGTGTGAGGAGTGAACAAAAACTTCTGTTCTTTATCGAATAAGTTTTTGCCCATCTCCATTGTAGTAGAAAAAAGAGTATTTGTTCAGTGATTGCAGGAGATCCGTGAGATTTCTTTAAGGCTTTTGAAGACCGATAATGGGGTCTTTTTCTGCAATTTATTTTGTGGAGTTTTGTGAATGCGTATCTTGGTTCTAAGTTGGGAGTTTCCGCCCAGGGTTGTTGGAGGGCTGGCGCGTCATGTGGGAGAACTCTATCCTGAAATTGTGAAGTTGGGTTATGGGGTCGATTTAATTACGATCCAGAGTGATCATCTACCATTGCTGGAGGTGGTGGAGGGGATTACGGTGCACCGTGTGGAGGTGCCGCAGGAGGCGGATTTTTTCCAGTGGGTCACGCTGATGAATCGCTGTATGGAGACCTATGCTCAGGGGTTGTTAGCCCAGCAGGACTATGATTTGATTCATGCCCATGATTGGTTGGTAGCGGATGGGGCGATCGCCCTGAAGCATCAATTTAAAATTCCCTTGATTGCCACGATCCATGCGACGGAATATGGGCGTTATAACGGCATCCACACGGCGACCCATGCCTATATTTCAGGGAAGGAAAAGGCGTTAGCCCATGAGGCTTGGCGGGTGATTGTTTGTAGTCAATATATGCGGCATGAACTCGAACGGGCTTTACAAACTTCTTGGCAGAAAATCGATGTCATCTTTAACGGCATTCGCCCTGAGAAAAAACACCATGCGGCGGATTTTGACCGTCAGTTGTTTCGCCGTCGTTTTGCCCCGGATGATCAAAAAATTGTGTATTACGTGGGGCGGATGACCTATGAAAAGGGGATTAATGTCCTGTTGGAGGCGGCTCCGCGCATTTTAGAGGTGATGCGGGGCAAGGTAAAGTTTTTGATTATTGGTGGTGGGGACGCGCAATATCTGAAGGAGCAGGCTTGGAATCTAGGCTTGGGGGAGCATTGTGAGTTCACTGGGTTTATGTCCGATGCGGATCTGGACAAATTCCAGACGATCGCCGACTGTGCGGTGTTTCCGAGTTTGTATGAGCCATTCGGCATTGTAGCCCTGGAGAGTTTTGCGGCAAAAGTTCCGGTGGTGGTCTCGAATACGGGGGGCCTACCAGAGGTGGTTACCCATGGGGAAACGGGCATCGTCACCTATGCGAATGTGTCGAGTTCTCTTGCCTGGGGGATTTTGGAGGTGCTGCAGCATCCTGAGTATGCGAAAACCCTGGTGGAAAATGCCTATGCGGATTTGCCCAAACGGTTTAATTGGGAAAAGTTGGCGATCGCCACGGCTAAGGTTTATGAACGGGTAATGAGTGAGCGATCGCAAATTATCTGGCAATAGTTGAGCTTAATCGGTAGTTTAACCGAGGAATAAATGGTAGGCGGGATTATCATTTTCATCCCAATAACGGTAACCTAGCTGATCCAAAAAGGTTTGCCATTCTGCCATTTCCGCCGCCGGAACCTGGATCGCTACGGCAATGCGACCATAATCAGAGCCATTATTACGATAATGAAAACCGCTAATATTCCAAGCAGGACTCATCGCATCCACAAATTTCATTAATGCGCCGGGACATTCGGGAAATTCAAAGCGATAGAGCAGTTCATCCTGGGCTTTTTCGCTGCGTCCGCCGACCATATGCCGGAGGTGTAACTTGGTCAGTTCGTCGTCGGTGAGATCCAGAGTTTTAAAGCCATGGTCTGTAAATTTTTGGGCGAGGGGTTTGATCTCACTGCGATTTTGAATCTGTACCCCGACAAAAATATGAGCTTCGGCAGCATCGGAGATACGGTAATTAAATTCGGTCAGGTTGCGATCGCCCATACATTGGCAAAAGCGCCGTAGACTACCGGGTTGCTCAGGAATGGTCACCGCAAAAATCGCCTCGCGTCCTTCCCCTAATTCCGCCCGTTCCGCCACAAAACGCAGCCGATCAAAATTCATATTTGCGCCACAGGCAACCGCCACCAAAGTTTGATCCGTAATGCCTTCCCGTTCCACATAGGCTTTCATGCCGGCGATCGCCAACGCCCCCGCAGGCTCCAGAATCGAGCGGGTATCCTCAAACACATCCTTAATCGCCGCACAGGTATCATCCGTCGAAACCAAGATCACCTCATCCACATATTCCTGACAGAGGCGAAAGGTTTCCTCCCCCACATAGCGCACCGCGACCCCATCCGCAAACAAACCCACTTGAGAAAGTTGCACCCGTTCCCCCTTCGCCAGGGATTGACTCATGGCATCCGCATCGATCGGTTCCACGCCGATAATTTTCACATCAGGGCGCACCCGCTTCACATAGGCAGCAATCCCCGCAATTAGACCCCCCCCACCGATCGCCACAAAAATGGCATGGATCGGCTGTTGGCATTGCCGCAAAATTTCCATGCCGATCGTCCCCTGTCCGGCGATCACATCGGGATCATCAAAGGGATGAATAAAGGTTAAACCCTGTTCCTCCGAAAGCTTACGGGCATGGGTATAGGCATCATCATAGGCATTGCCATGCAAAATCACCTCACCACCACGGGCTTTGACCGCATTGATTTTCACCAGGGGCGTAACGACGGGCATGACAATTACCGCCCTAGTGCCTAAGCGTTTGGCAGCGAGGGCGACCCCCTGGGCATGGTTTCCCGCAGAG
>JBIKYI010000222.1:0-5475 GCA_044355355.1 Limnothrix sp.
GGTGTAACTCATAGGGATTTCTTATTGTTTTGCTTAACATCAGAATATCCTTATAAGTCCCTCTTCAGAAAGACCCTAGGTGTTGCACTTCAAATTTGAATTGGCGCTTTAAATAATAAAAACTCAATATCAAGAATTTAATTCATCGCTAATTTTTGATTTTTATTCAGATTTAATTAATAATTTGACTCATACTTTTTACATATAAATGAAGCTGACTTACCAAGAATTTTTTGAGCAAACGGAACCATTTAAACAGTTATCTCCAGCGGCTTTAGAGTCGTTGAGTGCGAAGGTCACGCCTTTTCGCTACCGGATGGGGCAACCGATTTTGCAGCGGGGCAAGTTACTGCACCAGGTGTCGATTATCTATCAGGGTCAGGTGCGTATTCTGGGCTATGACCTCCGGACTCAAGCGCCGACAACGCTCAAAATTCTGCGGGAAGGGGATGTGCTTGGCTGGGTGAATGGGGTGCGGGGGGTTGCCTGTGAAACGGCGATCGCCTCGACGGAAGCCATTTGTTTGAACCTTACGAGTCAGGAATTTTTTGCTTTGGTGAATGAGTCTCCTGTGTTGCAGCGGGAGTTTCAGGATGCTTGTTCTCTGACGGAAGCGTTTGATTTACTGGGTTATTATTTTTCGCAACAGGCGAAGGTAAATGACAAGCTGAAGGAGATTGTTCAGGCGGCGGTGGGTGAGGCGGAGGTGTATCAGTTGCCGCCGGGGAATTATGCCCATGATAGTGCGGCGTTACAGAGGTTAAAAGCGCCTAATAAGATTTGGTTTGTCAGTGGTGGGGCTAACCAATTTAGAAGTCAAAGGGATTCAGCCTGCGAGGTTGGTGGGTTTTCCGGAGGCGAGTATTTTTGCATTTCTCCAGGAGGCGACGGCAATACCAGAACCCCAGGCCCCTTTGGAGTTGTTGCCGGATCCCTTTGATTTTGGGGAAGTGCCGGAAATGGAGCAGCCTGAGGAGGAGATTCCCTATGCTCCGGTGGAAATTGTCGGTTTAGCGCCGGAGTCGGACAATCAGAATTTTGACCAAAAACATCAGCCATTCATTAAGGCACAGGGGGAAGAGGGCACGGCGATCGCCTGTTTCCAGATGTTGACGCAATATTATGGGATGCGTTTTAAGGGGGATGTGATTCGGCGGGTGGTGCAGGATCAAATTCAACGCTATGGCGCATTATCGCTGCCGATCTGTGGGGCGATCGCCGAGTTGATGGGTCTAAACGCGCAACTGATTAAACTGCCCACAAAAACGGTGAGTCGTTTGACCGTGCCCGTGCTGGTGAAATGGCGCGATAGTCTGGGCATCATCTACGAAGTGGGCGATCGCGAAATTACCATTGCCGTCCCTGAGATGGGCTTAGTCAAACGTCGTCCCCAGGATTTTATTGAAGGTTGGGGCGATGAAAATGGCTTAATCGAAGTGCTCTTGCTCCAGAAAGGCAAATACACCCCCGAAGAACGCTTTGGCTTAAATTGGTTTATCCCTTCGATCAAAAAATATAAATGGGTGCTGATCGAGGTCTTGATCGCCTCATTTCTCGTGCAACTTTTCGCCCTCGCTAATCCCCTGGTAATCCAGCAAATTATCGACAAAGTAATCGTGCAGCAGAGTTCCGATACTTTGACCGTCTATGGCGCATTGCTACTGATCTTTGCGATCGCCGAAGGTTTACTCACCTTTGTGCGCACCAGCCTATTCGTCGATACCACCAACCGCATCGACATGAGCCTCGGCTCAGAAGTCATTGATCACCTGTTCCGCTTGCCTCTGCAATATTTTGAGAAACGCCCCGTCGGGGAAATTTCCACTAGGGTCGGCGAACTAGAAAAAATCCGCTCTTTCCTCACCGGGACAGCCCTCACTGTGGTACTCGATGCCGTTTTCTCCCTGGTTTATATCCTTGTGATGGTTTGGTATAGCACCCTCTTAACCGCCGTCTCCCTCGCCGTGATTCCGGTGTTTATCGTGACTACCCTGATTTTTTCGCCGATCATTCGCAAACAACTGCGCACCAAAGCCGAGAAAAATGCCGTCAGTCAGTCCTATCTCGTGGAGGTCATGACCGGGGTACAGACCGTTAAAGCCCAAAACATTGAGTTGCGATCGCGCTGGAAATGGCAAGAAAAATATGCGAGCTATGTCTCCGCTGGCTTTGACACCGTAATCACCTCCACCGCCTCCAGTTCCATTAGTAATTTTCTGAATAAATTATCAAGTTTGTTGGTACTCTGGGTCGGCACATCCCTCGTTCTCAAAGGCCCCGAGGAGGGCATCACCCTAGGGCAACTGATCGCCTTCCGGATCATTGCGGGTTATGTGACCTCACCAATTTTGCGGTTAACCCAGCTCTGGCAAAATTTCCAGGACACCGCCATTTCCCTCGAACGCCTCGCCGATATTGTCGATCATCCCCAGGAGGGCGAAGCCGATCGCGACAATATTCCCATGCCTTTGATTAAGGGTCGCGTCACCTATGAAAATATTAGTTTCCGCTTTAAAAAACATGGTGCGCTGAATCTCAATAATGTGAATTTGGAGTTTCCGCCGGGGACTTTTGTGGCGATTGTTGGGCAGAGTGGTGCGGGGAAGAGTACCTTGACCAAATTGCTGTCCCGTCTGTATGAACCGGAGTCTGGTCGGATTTTGGTGGATGGCTATGATGTAAATAAGGTGGAATTGTATTCCCTGCGTCGCCAGGTGGGGGTTGTACCCCAGGAAGCACTGCTGTTCGATGGGACGATCGCCGAGAACATTGGCTTAACCAATCCCAACGCCGAGGTCGAAGAAATTCAGTATGCGGCAAAGGTGGCTGCTGCCCATGACTTTATTATGGAAGCCCTGCCGAATGGCTATAACACCCAAGTCGGTGAGCGGGGTGCGTCTCTATCCGGGGGACAAAAACAACGCATTGCGATCGCCCGTTCGGTGTTGCAACGTCCACAAATTTTAGTCCTAGACGAGGCAACCAGTGCCCTAGACTACATGACCGAGCGGGAAGTGTGCCGCAACCTCAAGGCAGCTTTCCACGATACAACCGTATTTTTTATCACCCACCGCCTTGATACGATCAAGGATGCCGATACGATCGTCTTAATGCATGAGGGTTCTGTGGCAGAACAGGGAACCCATACGGAACTGATGGCACTACGGGGTAGATATTACAGCCTCTATCAGCAGCAATCGCGGGATTCCTAAGACCAGACTATTTGTCTAGCACCATCTTTTTTGCATCAAACTTCTAAATCAGACTGTAAAACCATTAGGCGATCGCAAGGATTATGAACCCATCCACTCCATCCACCACCGAAACCAACGGCACAAAACCCAATCCCCAAACCGTTGCCGATTTTGATCAACCCGTTGTTCTGAAACAATCCCCCAAACTTTCACGGGCAGTTATTTGGGTGATGCTCGTTTCCACCGGAGCATTTTGTCTGTGGGCATATTTTGGCAAACTCGAACAGGTCATCACGGCTACCGGACAACTGAAACCCCAGGGAGATGTGAAGGAAATTCAAGCCCCCATCAATGGCGTTGTGGAGTCCGTCTTAGTGGAGGATGGCGACCGTGTAAAAGTAGGCGAAACATTGCTCACCTTTGACTCCAAGGCGGCTGAAGCCAGTAAAACCTCCCTAGAAGCCATCAAACAATCTTTATTACAAGAAAACCAGCTCTATCGTGCTGTAATCAGTCAAAACACCAATATTCCGGCACTACAAAAACAGATCACCCAGATGAATTTGCCGCCGGAGGTCACCTCCCTCGCCCTCAATCGTCTGGCGGTGGTGAGCGAAATCCAAGTGCTCAATGCCCAACTCGGTCAAGGGAATAGCGCCATGGACGGGGAACAACTCGCCAGGGTCAACGCCGCCAAGCAGGAGGCAGAGTCTCGGATTCAGGCAAGCAAACTGGAATATGAACAACTTCAGCAGCAACTCGCCCAGAACAACGTGCAATTGGCAGATGCCCGTAAACAATTGATCACGGATCGGCAGGTACTCGCAAAAATTCTTGCCCGTAATCAAGAGTCCACCAAGAAAGCGGAAGACAATCTCGCCAGCGAAAAGAAAATTCTTGATCGCGTTTCAGATCCAGATCTGGCGGGAGCAGTGGCTGAATTACAGATTGACCGACAACGGCAGCAGGTGATTGAACGCGAAGCCCAACTCATCGAACAAGAGGCTAACGGCAAAATCGAATTCGACCAACAACAACAGCGAGTCGATACCCGTCTAGCGGAAATCCAACAATTACAAAAAGAACAACAGCGGCTACAACTCGATATCCGCCAAGCCAATCAGGAATGGATTAACGCCAAATCAACTGTTTCCCTAACTGTGCGTCAACAACTCGATAATGCCAAACAACGTCTCGCGGCGATCGATAGCGAACTGAATAAACTCATTGTCGAAAATACCAAGCGTTTATCGGAAGTGGACAGTCAACTTGCCCAAGCGAACGAAACCCTGGAATATCAAGATGTGACTGCGCCCATCGCCGGGACAGTGTTTGATCTAAAAGCTAGTCCTCGATTTGTTCCCCGTGCCGGACAGGCAGAGCCACTACTCAAAATTGTGCCCGATGATGTTTTGGTAGCAGAGGTCTATGTCTCTAACCGTGATATTGGTTTTGTGCGCCAACGATTTAACGAGGAAAAAGAGGGTGGGGAAAAAGTTGCAACGGTTGTACGGATCGATACCTACACTTTTAATCGTTATGGTGATATTGAAGGTAAAATTCTCGACATTGGTACTGATGCGCTGCCGCCTGACCAAATTTATCCCTATGCCCGTTTTCCGATTCGGGTAGAGCTTGAGAAACAGGATTTAGGGAAGGATGAGCTGCCCCTCCAGTCGGGGATGTCGGTGAGTGTCAATATCAAAATCCGCGAAAATCGTCGGGTTTATGAGTTGTTAACCGATTTATTTAGCCGTAATGTTGATGAGCTTAAGCGTCAAAAGTAATTAACGTTCACGATCAGCACCCATCATTGTTGCCTGTAATTTCATACAACACCTATGTTCTCCAAAGAATCTTTGTTTGCTCTGTCTTTGTTTCCCTATTTGGGGTTTTTATATTTTTTGACGACTTCGGGTAAAGCGCCGAAGCTGGCGGTGATTGGGTTTTATGTATTGCTGGTCTTTGTGGCAATTACGATCCCGGCGGGGATTTATGCCAA
The DNA here is from genome assembly GCA_044355355.1 of Limnothrix sp. GTDB lineage: Bacteria > Cyanobacteriota > Cyanobacteriia > Cyanobacteriales > MRBY01 > MRBY01. The sequence continues at coordinate 5,197 of JBIKYI010000222.1, forward strand.
GGTTCAATATGATGCCGAACTAGCCAATATTGACTGGCTCCATGGGAGTGCAGAGTCTTTTTTGTCGTTGTCAAATGTGCTGGTGGTGATGGGTTTCGCCGGGGCGATCGCCAAACTCAAGCAACAAAATAACCCTAAATAATTTACTCTGAGTTTAGAAAGACGACGCAGGGATGGGGGGAGTGGAAGATAGCGAGATTCGTCCTGAACGCGGAGGCATGGCGACTTTTATCTATCGATCTAATGTCAAAGTTGTACGGCAGCAGACAATCTTGGATT
>JBIKYI010000223.1:0-5470 GCA_044355355.1 Limnothrix sp.
CGTTGAACGGGCAGATACCATCGGCACCATTACCCAAAACCAAAAACTGAATCTCGACTTTTTTGTCCCCATCGAGCAAGCGCCTAAACTCCGCCTAGGTTTGCCGATTGAATTAATTGATTATCGTACCCTTGAGGTGATCGGTCGGGGTCAAGTGAGTTTTATCGCGCCGGAGGTGGATTTTACCTCCCAGAGCATCTTAGCCAAGGCGAGTTTTGAGAATCCAGAAGGCCGTCTCTTCACGGGGCAATTGGTGAAAGCCAAGGTGATTTGGCAGCAGCAACTTGGTCTTTCTGTGCCCGTCACTGCTATTTCGCGGATTGGGGGAGAAACCTTTATTTTTGTCGCCCAACCGAATCCCAAGCCAGAGGGGGAAAATCCAGCGCCCTTTGTTGCGGTGCAAAAGTCCGTGACCCTCGGCAAAATTGAGGGCGATCGCTACCAAGTGCTCAAAGGATTAGCCCAGGGCGAAAAAATTATTACAACGGGTATTCTCAACCTCAATGATGGTGTGCCTGTCAGCCCTGCCGATGCTACGACGCAACCTTAATGTGCAACCCTACTAATTCATACCAATCACATATTTCTTCCACTCATGGTTTTCATTGCCACTGGTGTATTTAATTAGTTCAAAATAGAGACTGCTATAGGGTTTACGGGGTTGGATCACTAATGGCATCTCCGCTTCCTTGGGGGTACGGTTACCTTTGCGCACATTACAACGCATACATGCCGTCACCAAATTTTCCCAACTATCCACCCCACCACGGGAACGGGGCACAATATGGTCAATGGTGAGTTGTTCCCCTTTTTTGTCGCAATACTGGCAGGTGTGGCGATCGCGTTCCAGGATATTTTTGCGCGTTAAGGGAATTTCGCGGTAGGGCAGTTGAATATATTGGCGCAAACGAATCACCGTGGGCAGCGGCAAATCCTGGTAAATCACACGTCCATTATGTTCCAGACTTTCCGCCTTATCCTTGAGCAGGAGCACCACAGCTCTGCGCCAACTCGTAATATTGAGCGGTTCATAGGAGGCGTTGAGAACCAATACTTTACCCATGTTTCTGTCTTAGATATCTAGGGAATTCAGCAGTGTCAAGTATTTGCGCCTATGCTAGCACAGCTACATTGATAGGGTAGATTGCGCTATCCTGAGCAAAGGCTTTGCCTAAACAGGCTCCTCTAATTTCAGGTTTTGCTGCCGATGTTTGAGTGCTTATTGTTGATTTTTGATTAATCTTTAATCTTTGCCAAAATCTTTACTAATCTTTAATACCAATCTTTAAATTTTAAGTCTTTAATTTTTTAACTATGAAAGTTGCGATTACTGGAGCCACAGGTTTAGTCGGTCAGCGTTTGGTGGATCATTTGTATAAATCCCATCAACTCATGGTTTTAACCCGGAGTGAAGCGAAGGCTCAAAGGTTGTTTCCGGCATCAGCTTATCCCCAATTGCAGATTGTTGTCTATAATCCCACAGCTTCCGGTGCTTGGCAGGAGTCGATCTCTGGCTGTGATGCGGTGATTAATCTGGCGGGTGCGCCCATCGCGGAACAACGCTGGACGGCGAGTTATAAGCAGAAAATTTTGACCAGTCGTCAGGGAGGCACTTTAAAACTGGTGGAGGCGATCGCCAACGCAGCCCAGAAACCCCGTATTTTCATTAGCACCTCCGCTGTCGGCTACTACGGCACGAGCGAAACCGCCACCTTGGACGAAACCAGTCCCCTCGGTCAAGATTTCCTCGCCGAAGTTTGCCAAAAATGGGAAGCCGCCGCCGAAAAAGCCAGGGAATATGGCACAAGAACCGTCATTCTCCGATTTGGCATCGTCCTCGCCAAGGAGGGTGGGGCACTCGCCAAAATGCTTCTCGCCTTCAGCACCTTTATGGGAGGTCCCCTCGGCACAGGCAAACAGTGGGTTTCCTGGATTCACCGGGATGATCTGGTTAACCTCATCACCACTGCCCTCGAACGGGAAGACTGGCAAGGCACTTACAACGGCACGGCTCCCAACCCTGTCACTATGCAAGAATTGTCCAGCGCCCTTGGTGAAGTGGTCAAACGTCCCTCCTGGTTACCTGTCCCCGGTTTTGTGCTGGAATTATTGCTCAGTGATGGCGCACAGGTTGTGCTCGAAGGTCAAAAAGTGTTGCCTAAGCGCACGGAAGCGGCGGGTTTTCAGTTTAAATTCCCCACGGTTAAAGCTGCCCTCCTCGATCTCTTAAAGTAGCGATTGAAGTTGCTATTGCAAGGGAAAAAATCCTGCTAGGATCGACCCTGACACCTGTTTTTTGATTCCAAATTTTACTCCCAGATCATTTTAGATAAATCCCTAGATAAATCCCAAATACTTGTTATGTCAGAAATTATTACTGCTGCCGTTAGCGATCGCATTTGTAAACACATGAATAATGATCATGCCGATGCCGTCCTGACCTATGCCACCCATTTTGGACAACGCAGTGATGCCGAAGCTGCAAAAATGCTTGCCCTCGATGAAACGGGCATGGATTTAGAAATTACTGTCAGCAGTGCCACTGAAACCCTACGGATTCCTTTCCCCCAGACCCTCACCGATGCCAAGGATGCCCATACTGTTCTAGTGGATATGATGAAAGCAGCCCAAGGTAATCCAAATTAATTTTTTTAAAAAAAGCTGATCAAGAGCAGGGAGATCGCCGTATGATTGCCCTGTTTTTTTATTTTTTGTGTCTGTTTATGTTTATTTTTGCGAATCCCCTCCAGTAGCGACCCATGGAAGTGAAAACAAATGTGGCATTTTTGATCGAAACCCAAAGAAAAAAGTCACAACAGATACCAAATAGTCAGCCGTAACGGAAGAAATTTTATAATAATTTAAGAATTGTATTCTTCTCTTCCGCTAAGTAATTTCATTGGTTACTCTAAAGCTACTCAAAGATTTAAGGTTTGCCCTTGGATTTTTACCCATGTTCCCAGTAGGGAGCCTAGCCAAATGAAATCTACAATGAAATCTACTCTGAAGCTACTACCGTCGCTCTGCGTCACCATTATCATGAGCTGTTTGGTTCCGGTCATGGTGTTCGGCTTGATTTTGACGTTCTGTTCGTTGCTCTCTATCTTCCCTGGCATCATGGCGAAGGTAATCTGGGGTGGTTTGGCAAGTTTCCTCTCGGTTTTCGGTAATGGGAATATGTGGGAAGGTATTTTGATTATTGCGGTGACCTGTGGCTTTGTCGGCGGCATCTTTGAGACATTCAATTTTTATTACTACCAGAATACGGATACTAATTAGGCTGGTATCGTGGGAACCTGAGACCCATTTTTGTGCGTCTACATAGGAGAATCGTCGTCGTCAAACTGTGGGTGTTGGCTAAAAATGACAAGCTAAAAAATCTATTGTTTGGCGATGGTTGGCGATCGCACTCAAGCCACAGAAACAGTGAATAGTAAACCCATGTTGCATCCTAAGAAAAATCGTTGGCTGTATGCCTCTGCCGCATTTTTGACAGCCATTAGCTTTAACCTCGCAACCCCAACGGTCAGCCAAGCGGGGTGGTTAAATAATGTGTTGCGGGGCGTACTGATTTGGGGGGTGCAAAACTATCAGCTTTCTAGTCTGTCCGATCAGCAAGAGCAGGATTTAGGAGGGCAAATTCACCAAGAATTAGTGAATTCTGGTCAAATTACCCTTAACAATAATGCTGCGATCAATAGCTACGTTAATGAGATTGGTCAGCGACTAGCCGCCCAGGGTAATCGTCCCAATTTGAAATATGTTTTTTCTGTTGTTGACGATGATGGTATCAATGCTTTTGCCACCATGGGGGGGCGGGTTTATGTCAATACTGGTCTGATTAAATTGGCAGAGAATGAGGCGGAATTAGCTGGTGTAATTAGCCATGAGATCGCCCATATCGAAGCGAAACATGCCATTAGCCAGATGAAAGCCCAAGCGCGAAATCAAGGCTTATTAACGGCAGCGGGTTTAGAAAGCAGTCAAATTGTGCAACTAGGGGTGGCGATCGCCGTGAGTTATCCCCACAGTCGTGAAAGCGAACGGGAAGCAGATAATCTTGGCTTTAACATGCTTACCAAGGCGGGTTATGCACCGGGAGCGATGGCATCGTTCATGCGTAAACTAATGGCAGCAAGTGGTGGTAGTCCTCCAGGATTTTTAAGCACCCACCCCTCCACCAACGAGCGAGTCACCTATCTGCAATCCCAGGCAGATCAGTACAAAGTAACGGCATCCACTGCGCCAGGGAGTATCTATCAAACTGGTTTAAACAAAGATCGATATCGTCAGAAAATTGCTTCTCTTCTGTAATCTCCATAACTGAATGTGACGTGATCATTCAGCTAAACATTAAGTCATCTAAAAATTACACATTAAAAATATTCAGTTGTTCGGAAGCTTTATCAGCATAATATTTGCCATTACTTGATGCTTTGGCTTTCATTTGAATGCCTTTACGCAGACTAACGGCGATTTTGCTGTGCTTTTCAATTTGGGTCATGACCAATTTGGCACGTTTGATCACGCTACTCGGTAAACCTGCTAACCGTCCCGCTTCAATGCCATAGGATTTATCGGCTCCACCGGGTCGAACTTGATGTAAAAAGATAATTTCGTCGGGCATTTCTTGCACAGTAACTTGATAATTTGCCACGTTTTCTAAGAGAGAAGCCAACTCATTTAATTCATGATAATGGGTGGCAAAAATTGTTTTAGCTTTAATTTCCAGTGCTAAATATTCAGAGACTGCCCAGGCAATAGAAAGTCCATCAAAGGTAGCTGTGCCTCGACCAATTTCATCGATTAAAATTAATGATTTCGCAGTAGCATGGTTCAAAATATTGGCGGTTTCATTCATCTCTACCATGAAGGTTGATTGCCCTGTCGCCAGATCATCCACAGCACCAACACGGGTAAAAATGCGATCGCAGATGGGGATCGTTGCAGATTTCGCAGGGACGAAACAGCCCACCTGTGCCATGAGTTGAATGAGTCCGGTTTGGCGCAGATAACAGCTTTTACCGCTGGCATTTGGTCCAGTCAAAATCACAAGATCGGGGTAGCTATTCTGAGCTTGACCGAGGTAGGTGGAGTTAGCGACAAATAAACCCATACCTAGGGATTTTTCGACGACTGGATGGCGACCTTCGTGAATTTCGAGGGTTTTGGCTGTGGTGATTTCTGGACGACAATAGCCTTGGTACACTGCGGTGTCGGCGAATCCGGCTAAGACATCAATGGCGGCGATCGCCCCGGCAGCAGCGCGGATGGTGTCGGTATGTTGGGCAACTTTGGTGCGGAGTTCGGTGAAGATCTCGTATTCAAGGTTGCAAATATCGTCCTTTGCGGTCAGGATACGGCTTTCACGCTCCTTGAGTTCCGGTGTAATGTACCGTTCTTCGTTGGCGAGGGTCTGTTTGCGAATGTAGTCGTCGGGGGCTTTGTCAGCTTGCGATCGCGGCATCCC
>JBIKYI010000525.1:0-2862 GCA_044355355.1 Limnothrix sp.
GAAATAACCTTCCGGAAAAAAGTATCCATTGCCTGCAACAAATCCATGTTTTCAGCCTCGTGAAAATCCTATATTTCTTGGAGATACACGCAACAGCAGTGCTAATCTTTACATGAAAATCCAAATTCAAATCCAATAAAACATTCATGAAAATCTATATTAGCTATGCCACTTTTTGCTATCTCCCACCGAATCAAGACACTTAGTACAAATCTCTACCTTGACGTTAAGAAAATTGCCTAGACTCTTCCAGTCTAATTCTTAATTTACAGGATGGCTGCCAACCGTTATGACGAATACTTTTTTTCTGCTTCAACTATTTTTTTGGACGATAAATATCCGCTTCATGCATAATGGGATAGAAATTTTGCTGCAAATCAAGGCGAATTAAGGAGTTATAGCAAGTGGTTGAGAGATCCCGTCGTTCCAAACGCAAGAAAAACCCATCGACCAACTCTCCGGTAACCAGTTCAACCTCGAAGGTTGTCTCTCTGTCGTCTCGCCGTCGTCGCCCCAAAGCCAATACCAATACAGTTAGCACCACACCGACGAAACCCCTAAACCCCAGTCCAACAACGCCCCAGAGGCGGACTAAGCGGACAAATGTGTCAGCGAATTCCAATAGCCGCACTGCCAATCGTACTGTGCGTCGCTTCCGTCTAAAGTTACCGAAACCAATTCTTTACCCCCTAAGGTTCATTATTGTTGGTGTCGGGATCGGTGCTTTGATCGGGACATTGCTTGCCATTTCCAATTCTCGTCCCTATATCAATGTTACTCAAAATGTCGATGAACGGGGTCAAGCCTTAACGGAGCAAGCGCCCCCGGATCCTCTTCCTTTAATTACGCCCCTGACCACTCTTCAAGACTCTGCCAAACAGGCGATCTCCGTCGATACCGAACTCGATGCCGCCCTACTGTTTGTCGATCTAGATACCGGGGAATATGTCGATGTTGCCGCCTCCCGTAGCCTATCCGCTGCCAGTACGATTAAAATCCCCGTGCTCATCGCCTTCCTCGAAGCAGTCGATCAAGGAAAAGCCCGTCTTGATGATCCCCTAATTTTGTCCGAAACGACGAAAGGTAGCGGCTCCGGCAGCCTGCAATATAAAGATGATGGGAGTCAATTCCCTGCCCTCTATGTCGCCACAGAAATGAGCGTCAATAGCAACAACACTGCCACCAATATGATTATTGATCTACTGGGTGGGAATGCCGTGCTCAATGCCAAATTTCAAGAATGGGGTCTCCAGCAAACTATCCTCAATACTCCTCTACCGGATCTAGATGGCACTAATCTCACCAGTCCGAGGGATCTTGCCTATCTCCTGGCTCGTGTCAGTCAAGGAGAAATCCTCTCGCCCCGTTCCCGCGATCGCCTGATGCGCATCATGAGTTCAACGGAAAATGACCGACTCCTCCCCCAAAGCCTCGGCGCAGGAGCCAGCATTGCCCATAAAACAGGGGATATCGGTTTCATTATTGGCGATGTCGGCATCGTGGATATGCCCAACGGCAAACGTTATATCGCCTCCATTTTTGTCGAACGTCCCTACAACTCTCCCAAGGGCAAAGAGCTGCTCCATCAAATTGCCAGCGAATTTTACCAATATCTAGAGAAGGCAACTCCACCCAGTCAGGAGAATACCCCTCCCCAAGACGCAGCACCGACACCTATTGACCCCCAAGCACAACCCGGTGCAGTCCCAGAAACAGCATCCCAGGAAGCAGACCCAGTCACCGAGGCAGGAATCAACTAACTCGCTCTGGTGATGATCGCTTGGATGAGTTTGATGATATTGGTGATTGGGTAGGCGATCGCCAACAGTATATTGCAGCTTGATCACGAAATTAATCGAAATTAATTACGACAAGTTAATTGCGAATTTGAACAGGCATAATCAAATATGTCATCTGCACAGCCCCCAATGGACTAAAGATCACCGGCTGATTATTTTCATTCAATTGCATCTGAATTTCGCTACTCGGCAAAGCCTTTAGTCCCTCAGTCAAATACTTCACATTGAAGGCAATCTCTAGATCATCCCCCGTCACCTGGGCAGGCAGAGATTCTTCACCACTTCCCACATCCTGGGCTTCCACAGACAAATGCAGCTTCTGTTCCGCCGCATTCAGTCGGAATTTGACGATGTTATTTTTCTGATCCGCCAACACCGCCACCCGCTCAATACTGCTGATCAGGTTTTTACGCTCTAGGGTGACCTTACGATTAAACTGCCGGGGAATAAGCTGGTGATAAGCCGGATAAGCCCCTTCCAGTTTGCGACTGGTTAAACGCTGCTGGTTAAACTCAAAAATGACCTGACCTTCATCCAAATGGAGCGCAATCAAATCCGCTTCGTTAGCATTGGTTAACATCCGCTCTAACTCGCGCAGGGCACGGGCAGGAATGGTCAGGGCAAAATCCTCTAGCTCAGGGGTGGGCAATTTCCCTTCTTCTTCGCTCTCCTCATCGTCAGGATGGGCTTGATCGCTCGTCTCCACTAGGGCAAGACGGTGACCATCGGTGGCAGCAAATTCGAGGCAATCCTGTTTATGGGTTAAATGTACCCCTGTTAAAACCTGCTTTGTTTCATCGGCACTTGCAGCAAAAAGTACCCCGGCTAAACCTTCACTGAGGGCGATCGCCGGGAGCATTAACTTCTTCCCACCCTTAATCGTCGGTAACTCAGGAAACTCCTCCGCCCCCATCCCCCGAATCTGAAAACGACCATTCGCCGCCGTCACCGTGGCGATCGCCTCCCCCTGACCCAGAGCATCCTGGGGACAACTCAAAGTCACCTCCCCATCCGGTAAACGCGTCACAATATCATTCAACAACTTCGCCGGCAAAGTCAAAGT
>JBIKYI010000569.1:0-2574 GCA_044355355.1 Limnothrix sp.
CTGTGCCGGGAAACTAATCCGAATCCCCAAACTCAAATCAAACGCCGTCAACTGCACCTCATGGTGACCCGCATCCGCCTTCAACAAAACATTCCCTAAAATCGGGTGAGTGGGACGAGAAGAAACCGCTCGGCTGACGAGGGAAAGCTGACTATTCAAATCACTTTGACTACAAACAAACTTCATGATGACAGAGGAAATATCCAAGCAGAGCAGCTAGATCTTACTACAACATTCTCAAGATCCACGTTGCCCCAACAATTCTCCATTGAACTATCCATCGAACCAAAGTAAATTCCCATCAAGTTCGGTGATCACGAGTGCAGAATGAACAATCACACCCTGATTCCTGCGGTACAATGACAGCTAACGGGCGAGCACAAGTTCTGTTAATACTCAGCTCATCTGACCGCAGTGACCCCTTTCACCAGCCCCAGAGAGCGATCGCCCGCAGCTTCTCGCACCAGTTGCCACAGTCATTTGCCTTTGATTAACCAAACTATGATTAGCCAAAGCAGAATCGACCCACCATCAACTGAAAATACTCTAAATATCAATTTAGACTTTTAATAATTAAAAGCGAACTCCATAACAACGAAAATTCATGACTAACATTCACCAACAGATCGAACAAGAGCGCGAAGCAGCACGTGAAGCCTGTAGCGTTGATGCCACTTCCGCAGAATGCGCCGCCGCCTGGGATGCCGTTGAAGAACTCCAAGCAGAAGCCTCCCACCAACGTGAGCAAGAACCCGAAAAAAGTGAACTAGACAAATTCTGCGACGCGAATCCCGATGCGGATGAATGTCGTATTTACGAAGACTAGTTTTACGCAGTTGTAGACATAATGTCTGACCTGTCAAACAAATCGTTAAAAATTGTCAGAAAAACTTTTGCTGTTATCCCATAAGGCTTGAGAACTTATCGGTTAATTCTTTAAACAAACAGTGGTTCCTAATATTGGGAGTCACTGTTTTGGTTTGTGTATACTAAAACAATCAAAAAATCAATCAATCAAAAAATAGACTGTGATCGAAAATTATGGATGAAGCACTTTTTCAACAACTGGCATGGATGGATTATCGTCTGGCAGTGATTTTTACGGTCGTTCTCCCCATTGGACTCTTGATTTGGAGTTTTGTCGCTAAGGTCGAGTCGATGCAGCGGTTACTGGGTATTTACTGGAAAGTTGCCAGTTTACTGATGATTACCGTCTATTTAATGATTCCCAGTTGGTCAATTGGTTATTTGACGGGTTTGCTGTCGCGTATTTTGATTCCCATCAGTCTCTGGTTTTGGGTGGATCTCAATGAGGAAATTCGGGATCAGCCCACTAGCAAACTGAAGATTGCCTTTACATCTTGGCGCTGGGCAATGACGGTCTATTGTACCCTCGGCGCTTTGGTAAATGTGCCGTTTGTTTCCTGTGCTTTTTCGGCGACGACGCGTCAGGGGGCATATTGTCAAGTATGGTTAGAGGCTCCGGCGCGTTATCAGCAGATTTTCCACGCGAATTCTACGCCTGGCTTTTTGGGCTTTTTGGGAACGACGGGTTTGATTGTTTATAGTGTCTATCTGATCTCGTTTCTGGTTTTTCGTTTAGGTAAAAATGGCAGAATTGCGATCGAGCAGTAGGTTGTTGGGAAGGACAGAAAGTTTTTTGCGATTCCTCTTGCCAATCTATATTTGCTTTGCTATATTTGAACTTGTGCGCAAAACGCCAGGATAGCTCAGTCGGTAGAGCAGAGGACTGAAAATCCTCGTGTCGGCGGTTCAAATCCGCCTCCCGGCACTGTACGGAAAAGAGAGTTTACATTAATTTGTATGCTCTCTTTTGTTGTTTTATTGATGTTTAGTGATTTTATCTGGGTTACTGGATACAAAAAAAGACCCAACGGTGTTAATCCTGGGTCTAAGAGTGATTAGTCTTGGGTAAATAAATTAGTTTGAAATTAGTTTGTCATTGTGGGTTATTCAGATGAGTGTTTTGACAATTTTGTTGGCGATCGCCGTGATGTTTGTAGTACTGCTGTTGGTCGTGAATGACGTTTAGGCGGGTACTTCAATTTTGGCGGAACCCGCGAGGTTAAAGGCTTGGTGCACGAGTTCTAGGGCTTTTTTGCCTTGGTCTTCGGGGACGACGCAACTAATTTTGATTTCTGAGGTGGTGATCATCTGGATGTTGATTTGTTCGTTGGCGAGGGCTTGGAAGAATTGGGCGGCAACGCCAGGAGCGCCAATCATGCCGGAACCGACAATGCTAACTTTGGCGATCGCCGGGTTAACTTCGATGTCACCAAAACCGAGTTGATCGGCAATGGCGGATAGGGCAAGCCGTGCCGCTTCCGCATCCCCTTGGGCGACGGTGAAGGCAATATCGCGGGTCTTCACGCCGTTGAGCAGACGACACCGTTGGGACTGGATAATCATGTCCACGCTGATATTTTGTTGGGCGAGGAGGGAAAAGATTTTCGCTGCCATGCCGGGGCTATCGGGGACGTGACGAATCGCCAGTTGAGCTTGTTTGAGGTCGAGGGCAACACCGCGCACCGGAGGGTGTTGCTCTTGGCGAAC
>JBIKYI010000224.1:0-5444 GCA_044355355.1 Limnothrix sp.
ATGGGCAGCCATCCCGCCCCCCAGCAAGGTAATCAGCGTCCCAAAAGTCACCAGATTCCTAAGACTACCCGACACCTCATCCAATTCCTTCAGGCGAAGATTCAAGCCTCCCTCAAACAAAATAATGGCAACGGCGAGGGAAACTAACACCTCTAAACCCACCCCAAATTCACTGGGATGCAGCACCGAAAAACCGTCCACCCCTAAGGTAATGCCAAAAATTAACAGGAGGACAATGCCAGGAACCTTTAAAAATTCACCAAAAACCTGTGCAGCAATGCCTGCGAAGACCGCAATAATAATTTGTAACGTGAGGTCAAATGAGTCTGCCATGGGCAATGCTGAAGGATCGATGGCAACAACGTCCACACCCATTGCCACCGTACAAGTTGATCAAAGTATAGCCCTTCCTCGCTTGTCCTCTATTATTTGCCCAGGATTAAGCCCCTAACTACCGCTGCCCATCAACAACTTTGACCTGCCCATTGACCGGGATGACAGGAGCACTATTAGCGCACCATTCAAGAAAGTTTACAAATTATGTCATAATTTTTCATATTCACATGTATTGATTTGCAAGTCCTAACCCCCTACGAACGATGAGCGATCGCCCCCAAGAAAAGACCCTAGCCGAACTCGCACCTGCGAGTCATGAATGCCCCAGTTGCGGCTATATTTACAACCCCAAAAGGGGGGAGCCTCGGACGAAAACAGCCCCAGGCACTGCCTTTGAAGATTTACCCTTAATCTGGAACTGTCCCGTCTGCGGGGTAGATCGCGGCGAATTTCGGAATATTGGTGCTGCCGATGCCCCCTCCGGTTTTGAAGAGAACCTCAAGTACGGTTTTGGCTTTAACCAGATGACCTCCAACCAGAAAAATTTGCTGATTTTTGGCGTAATGGGCTTATTTGTGCTGTTTTTCCTGAGTCTTTACGGTTTGGGCTAAATTAGACAGCAATTATTAGAAAATGCTTTAAATCTTTCACTCATTGCAATATTTTCATTTCTATATTTCCATCATGCTTCAATTTTCAAATTTATTAAAACGCCTTAAAACCGTGGTCGTGGCGATCGCCATCCTCGCACTCTGCATGGGCTGCGTTGAAGCCCCCGTCATCAGCGAGAACCCCTGGCAAACCGTCACCCTTAACACCGACTCCACCTTTGCCGACATCGCCTTTACCGACGATTTCCAACATGGCTGGCTCGTGGGAACAAAAGAAACCCTCTTCGAAACCCTAGACGGCGGCAAAAGCTGGGAACAACGCCTGATTGAACTCGGCGAAGAAAAAGAGAGCTTTACTGGCGTGAGCTTTTTCGGTCAAGAGGGCTGGATTACCGGACGACCCTCCATCCTGCTCCACACCAACGATGGCGGTCAAAACTGGTCGCGCATTGCCCTGAGTAGCCAACTCCCCGGCGCACCCTACGGCATCACTGCCCTCGCCCCGAACACCGCTGAAATGGTGACTGACCTGGGCGCAATCTATAAGACCACCGATGGCGGCAAAAACTGGAAAGCCCTCGTGGAAGGAGCCGTTGGCGTTGCCCGTACCATTGAACGTTCTGCCGATGGTAAATATGTTGCTGTTTCTGCCCGTGGTAACTTCTACTCCACCTGGGAACCAGGCGATACCGAATGGACTCCCCACAACCGCAATTCCTCCAGAAGACTGCAAAGCATGGGCTTTAACGGACAGGATCAACTCTGGTTACTAGCTCGCGGTGGTGTCGTTCAATTTAGCAACAGCACCAACCCAGATAATCCTGAGGCTTGGAGCAAACCCATTACCCCCCAATATCGTAACAGCGTGGGTCTACTACATATCGGTTACCGCAACCCTGAAGAGCTTTGGGCAGTAGGCGGTAGTGGAAGCCTCGTGGTCAGCAAAGACGGTGGCAAAACCTGGTTTAGAGACGAGCAAATCGAGAGCGTTCCCACCAATTTCTACCGTGTTGTCTTTTTGGATGAAGAAAAAGGATTTATTCTTGGACAACAGGGGGTGATTTTACGGTACGATACTTCCACTGAAGCTGCTTAAAACCTTCTTTTCCATTGTGATAGTGCCTATTAATTTTTTATGATATAGGCTAATTTATTTAACAAGATTTTTTCATTAAATTAAGAGGAGAACATTCGAATGGCAGGTACTACCGGAGAACGTCCGTTTTCTGACATCGTTACCAGTATTCGTTACTGGGTGATTCACACCATTACGATCCCGATGCTATTTATCGCGGGTTGGCTGTTTGTTAGCACTGGTCTTGCTTATGATGCGTTTGGTACGCCTCGTCCTGACCAATATTTCACTGATAGCCGTCAAGAGATTCCGATTGTGACTGATCGCTACGGTGCAGTTAAGGAAATTACCGAGTTTAATAAGTAATTCAGTAATTCAAGGTAATCCCAGAATTCATGTAGTTCTGGCTTATTGTTTGTCGTCATTAATAAAAAAAGGTATTTACATTATGGCAACCGGTTCTAGTAATCAACCCGTTTCCTATCCTATTTTCACTGTCCGCTGGTTGGCAGTTCACACCCTCGCTGTTCCCTCCACTTTCTTTGTTGGGGCGATCGCCGCTATGCAGTTTATTCAACGATAAGAACTATCCATGGAAAGAAAACAAAATCCCAACCGTCAGCCCGTGGAACTCAACCGTACATCTTTGTACTTGGGTTTGCTGCTTGTGGCAGTTCTCGGCATTCTTTTTTCCAGCTATTTCTTTAACTAGGCTGGTTCGTTTACATTTACTTTTACTTAATTTCTAATCGGAGGTTGTTTCCATGTCTGAAGGCGGAAGAATCCCACTTTGGATCGTCGCGGTCGTTGCCGGTATGGGCGTGATTGCAGTTGTTGGCATCTTTTTCTATGGTGCTTACGCGGGCGTTGGTTCGGCTGTATAGATTCGACTCGATCAGGAATCTATAGAACAGAATACGTCTCTGAAGTTTCCGTAAAAGTTGACAGGTTTCAAAAAATTCGGGAAAGGGGTTGTTTGCTTGAGGCGGATGACCTCTTTTCTGTTGGGCTGCAATTGGGGCGGAACTTTGGGGGGGAGCGGCGAGTCTTTAGGGTTTTACAATTGGGAATTCGACTCTTTGGTGTTGGATGATAGGGATGGGTGCTTTGTCTCGGTTCAATTGCACCGTTCACTTTTCAAGCCATTGTATTTAATGGAGAACAGATGACAGTTAAGCGGTTTGCCCAAAAAGTTAGCAAAAAACTGGCTAAAAAATCGGCTGGGAAATATTGGGGTTCCTGCGGTATGGCGATCGCCATATTACTCTCCATCACTCCGGGGGCGATCGCCGCAGAGACGATCCGGTTAAAGTTGGGGCCATTGAGCCAGAGCATCACTGTCACGGAACTAGAAGATTTTGCGAATACGGGTAATTTGCCGAAGCACTTGAAATTTTACGAGAGTTTTATTGATCCGAAGATTCAAGGTTTTTTACAAAAAAAAGTCCAGATTCAGCCAGAAGTCGCCACCCAAGTGCTTGACCAACTGTGGCGATCGCCCGCCGGACAAACAATCCTCCAACAGGTCAGCAATGCCATGCCCGGTAGCTCCGTGGAGGACATCAAAACTGCCCTCGATTTTGTTGCCAGCCAAGAACTGGAAATTAATGCCCTCAGTGTCTTGCGTGCCTATCCCGCCGACGAATTGACCATTGATGTATCAGCCTTGGCGAGTTTATTGCTACAAATTAATCTGCCGAATCTACAAAGCCAAATCCTTAGCCCCCGTATCACCGCTGCCCTCGAGCAAAACATCACAAAAGCCGTAATTCCCACCAATCTTGACCCCACCCTTGCCGGAAATCAGATGGTGCGTCGTCAAACGGTTGTGCTGCAAGATTACGAACGCAATCGGACAATTCCCGTCGATATTTACGATAGTCCAAAGATTCATGATCAATTGGTGGTCTTATCCCATGGATTTGGGGCAAACCGTCGCTTTTTGGATTATCTTGCCTATCATCTTGCTTCCCATGGTTATGTGGTGGTTTCCCCGGAACATCCCGGCAGCAATGTGCAATCTTTGCTTGATCGCGAGTTGAGTTTTGAAAGTTTGTTGCCCGCTTCGGAGTTTGTCGATCGCCCCAAGGACATCAGTTTTGTTCTGGATGAACTGGCGGCATTAAATGAACAGGCTGCCTTTAAAAACCGTTTTAGCACAGACAATGTGACGGTGATTGGGCATTCCTTTGGGGGTTATACAGCCCTTTCCTTGGCTGGGGGCACGATTGAGCCACCTGCAATTCGTGACCATTGTAATAGTTCTCGTAATGGTGCGAATCCTTTGCTCCGTGCGCCGGGGGATTGGCTCCAATGTGCGGCGGCAACGTTACCTGATGACCAGCTTAATTTACGGGATGAACGGATAAAGCAGGCGATCGCCCTTAATCCTGTGATCGGCGAAATATTTGGCACAGAGGGTTTGGCGGATATCTCGATTCCGACCCTCGTACTGGCTGCCACGAAAGATGCCATTACCCCCAGTCTGACCCATCAGCTCTTGCCCTTTAAGGCGTTGGGTGGCGAACAATTTACAGAAAAATATTTGGTAGTTGCCAGCGGCGCAACCCACATGAGCGGGACGGATCTCAGTAATCGCGATAGTTTATTGTCCCGGAGTACCCTTGTGCCAGAGATCATGGGGGCAGAGGCGGAACCCGTGCGACAGATGTTAAAGGCGTTAAGTTTGAGCTTTTTAGAGCGTCGTGAAGCGAATGGCGAGGTTTACAATCGGTTTTTCTCGACGGATTATGTGCAATCCCTCTCTAGTGACAAGATTCAACTGCGGTTTACCCAAACCATCCCGACGGAGTTGGAAAAATTTCTAGGGCAACTCCCCCAAAGTCAAATACAGGCATACCGCAAACAGGTGGGACAACGGCAAACACCCATGGCGATCGCCAGTTTGTTGCAACCCGTAGCCCGTCCAGCCATGCCGACCTATCCGAGCGGTGAACTGAGTGTATCCTTCGCTCCCTTTTTCGATCCAGCGGCAGAGGATCAACTGGTCGAACCTTATTATGTTGCGAACCTTGGCGAAATGAATTGGGTCTCTTCTCGACATTAACGTTGCAATTAGGGCTGGTATCGGGGCGATCGCCGGGGGGGAGAGGCAGGGTAAGATCGGAAAGTGAATATTGATTATTTTTGATTATGTCCCAAGCGCCTCAACTTTCGAAATTTGGTACGCAGATGTCTGGTCTGACGGGGGTGCGTGCCATTATGAAGGATATTATCGACACCCTAAAGGCGGGAGCTGGACAGGATTTTATTAATCTCAGCGCGGGAAATCCTGTCATCATCCCGGAAATTGAACAGCTTTGGCGGGACTGCACAGCAGAATTATTGGCGAGTCCCGAATATGGGGAAGTGGTCTGTCGGTATGGGTCTTCCCAGGGTTATGAACCTTTTATTGAGGCGAT
>JBIKYI010000226.1:0-5436 GCA_044355355.1 Limnothrix sp.
CGTAAAACCTTGTGCTATTCCAAGACCTTGAGCATGCTGGCTTCTTCTATCAAGCTACTTATCCATTATCTCAAATTTCGGGATGTACCTATCCCTTTGAGAAACCTCTCTTAATTCACCAACGCCACAAATTCAGATACTCCAAATATAGCGAAGCCTTTACTGAGGAATTAGAAGTAGAAGTTATTATGTCGGCGATTGCCCCGAAGCCGGATCAGGATTTGCTGTCATTCCCCTTAAACAACACGATAAAACAAGTCCTAATTCCACCGCTACCTACCATTTACGCTAAACTCGCTGGCGATCGCCGGATTTTCCCATTGCCATTGTCAAAGCGGCAGGATTACCGGAGCAACAGGTATGGATCGGAACATTGATGAAAAATACATCTCCCTCAGGTAATGTTCTGGAGGAAACGGGATGTTCAAGGGGATGATTCTTCTGGGATTCCCTTGCGATCGCCTATTTCTGTCAGTATGATTTGGTGGAGTTTTCGCCTAATGTTTTGCCCAATGCTCTAAAAAAGCAGGTATTTGGTTCTGGAGAATATGGTTGCCACCTTGCCCGCTGACGGAAGTAATCCGATCCTTTCTGCTTTAAAACGTGCCTATCGAGCATCTTTTGAACTGGAACTCCTCAAGGGAAGTGAGCGCAATCGGGGCATTGTGGCGATCGCCGATAATCTCGAAGCCAATATCCCCGCCATTTTAGAAGCCAACACCCTCGACCTGGAAGCCAGTCGGGAAATGGCAGTGTCTGAATTAATTTTGGATTGGCTGAAGTTAACGCCGGAACGCCTCCAGGAAACGGTGGAATTATTGCGGCAGTTGGTGGAATTAACCGATCCGCTACAACGGGTCAGCAATGCCCCCTATCAACTCAATACCTACCAAAGTTATTACCAACGGATGCCCCTCGGAGTCATTGGGCTAGTCCATGAAGCTTTCCCGGAACTGGGGGCGATCGCCGCTGGATTATGTCTCAAAACGGGCAATAGTCTGATCGTGCGGGGCTGTGGAGATGCCAGTCATTCCAACAATCTGATCGCGCAAATCATGCAGATTGCCCTCGCCGACGAAGGCTTTCCCTCCGGTTGTATCGAATCCGTTTCCTCCGAGCAGGGCTGCACCGTCCAGCAACTTGTCACCCAAGATCGTTACCTCAATCTAGTGATTCCCTATGGTCGTCCCAGCCTGATTAAACAGGTTGCCCAACATGCCACTGCCCCCGTCCTACGCACCACCATGGGCAATTGCTACCTCTACCTCGCCCCCAGCGGCGACACCGAACTCGCCCGTTGGATCATTAACGACAGCCATAGTTACGAACCCGATGCGGTGAATGCCATCGAAAAAGTTTTGATTAGCCCTGGACAAAAACCCTCCAGCTTGATCCGGCTCTTCAAGGCATTGCAGGATCATGGGTTCCGTCTAAAAGCCGATGCGGAATTGGTGCAGGAATTTCCAGAACACCTTGACCCGACCCGTGATGTGGAATGGCAACAAGCCTATCTCGATAAGGTGGTGGCGTTTAGGGTGGCGGAGACCTTACCGGAGGCGATCGCCTGGATCAACCGTTCATCGGGGGGACATGCCGACTGCATTGTGACGGAATCCTACCAGGAGAGCCGCCAATTTGCCACGGAGATCGATAGTGCCTTGGTCTATGTCAATTCTTCGCCCCGGTTCTCCCGCCATCCCCAGGGCAGTGACTCGGTATTTTTGGGTATGTCTAACCAAAAGGGCAACCATCGCGGCTTAATCGGTTTAGAAAGCTTTACGACTGTCAAACAAGTTGTCCAGGGAGATGGCAGAATCTAAGGCATCGCTCATTTAATCACCCATTTATCGTCCCTTTCCCGTCGGGGGTCAAGTTGCCTGTGTTTCAGTTCCCTTCCTTTAAATCTATTACCCAATCTGTCACCTTCGGTCTTGCCACAAGTCTGCTAGTCTCTCTACCCGTTATGGCACAGTCAATTCAACAGAGCGATCGCCTCAATCTCAGCTATCCCCCGACCCAACACCAAACCACTGCCGAACAGATTTTCTTGATTGGTTCTGCCCCCACCGCTGGCACGGTCACGGTGAATGGTCAGGCGATCGCCCGGAGTACCTTAGGACATTTTGCCCCCAGTCTCCCCCTGAAAATTGGCGCGAATCAATTTACCCTAAACTACACCAATGCCGCAGGTGTGAAGGAAGAAATTCGTCTCAATATTGAACGCCTCGACACCAAACCCGCCCCCGTGACGACCCTGACCAATGCCTTCCCCGCTGTGGATATTGCCCGACAACCCAATGAACTCATCTGTTTCCAGACCCAAGCCCCTGCCAATGCCCAGGTCAGTGTTTCTTTGGCAAACCAAACCATTCCCCTCCAACCCAAAGAGTCCGTGACTTTGCCCCCCAATGCGGCGGTGTTGACCCTTACCAATGAAGCCCTTGCCAGCAGTTTTACCGGGGAATATCAGGGTTGTCATGCTTTTGATCAAATTGGTAAATTGGGCAATCCAGTTTATCGCATGGACTATAACGGCACGACCACCACCCAGACCAGCGTTGGCTCCGTGGAAATTCTCGATCCGCAAAAGATTGAGGCGATCGCCGTGACAGAATTAGCCGGGGCAGCCCGTACCGGAGCCAGCACCGATTTTTCGCGCCTGACCCCATTACCCAGGGGAACCCAAGCCAGGATCACAGGCAAAGAAGGCATTTGGTTACGGCTCGACTATGGCGCAT
Source organism: Limnothrix sp. (assembly GCA_044355355.1). Classification (GTDB taxonomy): domain Bacteria; phylum Cyanobacteriota; class Cyanobacteriia; order Cyanobacteriales; family MRBY01; genus MRBY01. Next base: position 2,739 of record JBIKYI010000226.1, read on the forward strand.
GGATTAAAGCCGCCGAGACGACCCCCTTAAGCACCAATGTGCCGCCCCAGTCCTTGATCCGCAGTGTCCGCTCCCAAACCTTTGGCGATCGCACCGAGATCATCTTCCCCCTGCAAACCCCTGTCCCCGTGACCGTCCAGCAGAATGATGATACCTTCAGCCTCATTTTGCATAACACCATTGTCCAGACCGATACCATCTACCTCAACCAAAGCCCGGTGATTCGCCGTCTCGACTGGTCGCAGATTGATGCCAATACCATCCGCTATGACTTTCGCCTCAAACAAACCCAACAATGGGGCTACGAACTGCGCTATGAAGGCACAAATTTGATCCTGTCCCTCCGCCATCCCCCCCAGCTTTCCAGTAAGTCCCTATCCGGCGCAACGATTTTGCTAGATCCTGGGCATGGCGGCAGTGAATCCGGTTCTGTCGGTCCCACAGGCTACCCCGAAAAAGCCATTAATTTGCTCATGTCCAAAAAAATCAAACAGCAATTAGAGGCAAAAGGCGCAACGGTCAATTTAACCCGCACTGGGGATGTGGATTTGTCCCTAACCAGCAGACAGGAGATGATTCGCACACAAAAACCAACCATCGCTTTATCCATCCATTACAATGCCTTACCCGATGGAGGAGATGCAGAAAATACCGCTGGCATTGGGGCTTTTTGGTATCATGCCCAAGCCCATGACCTCGCGCAATTTCTCCATGACGAACTGACCCAAACCCTCAATCGTCCGTCCTATGGGGTTTTTTGGAATAACCTTGCCCTCACCCGCCCCTATGAAGCCCCGTCCGTTTTGTTGGAACTGGGTTTTATGATTAATCCGACGGAATTTGAATGGGTGACTAATCCCCAAGCTCAGGATCAACTCGCAGCGGCGATCGCCAACGGCATCGAGAAATGGTTCCATAGCAAGGGGAGTTAGTTAAACCTAAGGCTTATTAGCGGGGAGAGCTTCTAATTCTTCCCCAACACTGACTGCGCGTTTTAACTGGGCATAGGCGCGGTTGTAATCGGTGATCGCCTGGAGCAGGTTATTGCGAGCAGTGTTGAGTTCCGTGGAAGCAGAAATAACATCGGTTTGCGTACCCACCCCAGCCTTAAAACGCATTCTGGCAAGGCGTAAACTTTCATCAGCGAGGTCAACGGCGATCGAAGCGGTCTGAATGTTGCGATCGCTCGCCTTGAGGTCATAGTAGGCATTTTCTACCGCGAGGCGGATTTGATCCGTCTGGTTAACGAAACGGGTTTCAGAAATCTGTTGATTAACCTTTTCCTGTTTCGCTCTGGCAGTGGCTGCCCCACCATCGAACAAAGTCCAAAATACTCTGCCGCCAACGCTTACGCCATCCGCTACATTGAGACCATCATCGAAGACATCCAAAAGATCATAGTTGGCAAACAGACTGACTTGGGGACGGATATTTGCTAGGGCAATTTCCGCTTGGTGACCGCTAATTTCCCACTCTAAAAGCTGTTGACGTAGTTCCTCGCGCTGTTGTAACGCCAGCAGAATACTGTCCTCTAGGGATAATTCCCAGACCCCAGCAATGCCCGGTTCATCGGCGGCTCTGGGATCGGCTTTGGGGTCAAGATTGAGGATTTGTGCCAGTTTACGGCGGGCGATATTTTGGTTTGCTTCGGCACGAACCCGTCGCTGTTCGGCATTGGCAAGATCCACCTGTGCCCGTAATACATCAAATTTTGTGCCTAAGCCGGCTTGCTCCAGTTTGTCGGCATCATCTAAGCTTTGTTTGGCATTGGTTACTGCTGCGGCTTCGATGGCAGTTTGAAAGTCGGCACTCTGGAGATCGTAGTAGGCGGTTTCTGTGTTAAGGCGGGTTTCTTTGGTGATTCTCGCCACTTCTAGTTCGGCAATTTTCAGTCGGGCTTCGGCGACACTGATCTGTCCGGAACGTGAGCCACCTGTATAGAGGTCATAGCTTACTTCGAGGCGATTATTGAGGGACGTGCTGCCATTGTCGGGATCTCTGCCTAGGGCTTCTGCCTGGAGTTCGTTGCTGGTGGTGTCGGCATAGACGAGTTGGGTTTGGTTGGTGAGGGTTGGATATTCGGCAGCGATCGCCTCCTGACGTTGGTATTCTGCCCGGTCATAGCTGAGTTTGGCTTCCTGTAGATCGGGGTTACGCTCTAGGGCGATCGCCACAGCCTCCTCCAGGGTGAGATTTTGTTGTTCATCTGCCAACACAGTTGCACTTGCCGTGGGTAAACGCAGTGCCTCGTTCTCTTCGACAATGGGAGCCAGTAGCTCGTTAAGGTCTGTATTGGTCTGTAACTCTGGTGGAATCGTGCTAATGCGTGGTGTGTCATTAGCAGGGGCAGCGACGGTGGTATCTGGAGCGGGAGCCGTTTCTGTGGTTGTGCCCATTTCGGTATCGATGGTGGGGACCGTCGCTGGTTCGCTCGTTTCTGCCTGGGCAATGGTTTGGGGTGCAGCAAAAACAACGCTATCTTGGGCTGCCATAACGGCTGGGATGGATTTCTCTGGGGCGATCGCCTGGGACAGGAAGCCCACATGTTCTGCCGTCACCAAGGGCAATGGCTCTACTGGTAAAGTCACAGCAGGGGGCTTTGCGGTCAAATTCGCCGGACTCAGACTACCCTGACCCGGTAAAGTCGCCAAGGTTGGTCGTGTCTTAGGAATAGTGTTCGCCACCGCCAGGACACCCT
>JBIKYI010000227.1:0-5435 GCA_044355355.1 Limnothrix sp.
TAAAGACTAGTTCTGTCTAAGAATGGGGGGGGGTAATTTATGGTTACTCATCCAGTGTTTAAGGACTGTCGAATAATTCTTGATAAAACACATTATTTAGTGATTCTTGATACCTTTGCCTTGGAAAATTTGATTTAGCATCAGTAGATTAAGCAGGTGACATGATCCACAAAAGTGTCTGAAGCTCATGTCCATTTGGGTTTATTTGTCCTAGACCCAAGTTTTAATTATTGAAAAATAGCCGATGTTAGCCCTTTCTCCGGATCACGAGCAATTTTTATCTCCCTTGCATTCTCTGGATAGTAAGCCACTTAAACCCCATTGGTCGCTGTTTAGCTATCGGGCTGTTGCGGCGATTTATGAGAGATATAGCTGCCGTCTGGAACAGATGTTAGAAACGAATGCTGCGGTGATCAATTGGAGTGGTCGCCAGCGGATGTTGTCCCAGCGTGCAGCGTTGTATAGTATGCGTTTGGCGATGGCAGCGGGGCAGGAGAGGGTAGCTTTAAAGGATGAATTGGCTGGTATTTTGGATTTGATGGAGTTCTCCCATAATGCTCTATTGCATGGGGATCGGAGTTTGAAGTTGTCGGGGCATCATTCTGAGGAGATTTTTCGAATTTATCATTTTCCGCCCTACCATTTGGATCGCCAGGTGAAGGATTTTATTGAGGCTGGTTGGTCTTTGTTGAGCAGTGCACCGGAAGATTTGGGCTTGGCGAATCCTCATTTGCAAACGATATTGACTGCGGCTTCTGATTCGTTGTTGATGGCGTTGGATGCGGCGGTGAGTCAGTATCAGCGGGAAAAGGAGCATTTGGATTTTGCGATTGATCTTTATCAGGCGCAGCTTTATCAGGCGAGTCTGGATGCTCAGGCGATCGCCGAAACCCAGGCAGAAGAATTAAAAAGCGCTCTGCAAAGATTGCAGGATACCCAGATGAAGTTAGTCCAATCAGCAAAGCTATCGAGTCTCGGTTTTCTAAGTGCTGGACTAGCCCATGAAATTAACAATCCCCTGAATTTTATCTATGGCAATCTGCACCATGCCCAGGATCATGTCACGAATTTAATGGCGTTTCTGGAGGTAACGGATCGCTACATGGATAGTCCGGAACTAGATGCAGCCCGTGAACAGTTGGACTTGGAATATCTGCGGGAGGATTTACCCAAAATCATGTCGTCGATGCTACATGGTTCGGAGCGGATCCGTAATTTGGTTATTGATCTCCAGAAGTTTGCCCGTAAGGATCCGACGCATAAGGAGTTGTTTGATGTCCATGAGGCATTAGACAGTAGTTTAGGCATCTTGCAGCACCGTCTGAAGGAAGGAAAAGAGCAAGCTATTACGGTGGTGAAGGATTATGGTGATCTGCCGCTGTTGCCTTGCCATATCAGTCAGATTAATCAGGTGTTTCTCAACATTTTTAACAATGCTATTGATGCTTTGCAGGATGTGGAGCGACGGGGGCAGATTACCGTGAGCAGTCGGTTAATGGAGTATCGTGATGCCCAGTCTTTTGTGCGGATTATGATTAGTGATAATGGCATTGGTATTGCGCCGGAGGTACACCAGCATTTATTCGAGCCGTTCTATACGACCAAGACGCGGGGCTATGGTACGGGCTTGGGCTTGTCGATTAGTCGTCAGATTGTGGTTGAGAGCCACCATGGAGATTTGCGTTGTCTATCTCAACTAGGTGATGGCACAAGTTTTATCGTGGATTTGCCGCTTAACCAAGTGGATTAGTTCGTTAGTTTATGGGGCAACTTTTACGCCAGGATCGCTGAGGTGACTGGAATCGTTGGTCAGAATATATTGCCAGCGATCGCCCTGATGTTGTAGCCCCGTAATACTGCACACATCGAAACTAAAGGCAGGTTCCGCACCCGTGAGGGCGATCGCACAACCCCGGAGTGATTCCTTGTGGGCAACCACCAGTAAATTCCCGCTGTATCGCTCAACGAGATAATTCATGGTCGCCGCCGAACGTTGCAGCATCTGGGACTCAGATTCTGGATAAACAGGCTGGCATTGTGACCTGTAATCTCGATCAACGGAGCAATGATTTTGAAAATCACCATTATCTAATGTGGGATCAAAACTTAAGCTCGGAGCAGCAGGCATCCATGCCGGATTGAGCCATTCCCCTAACCCCCCTTCAATTTTTAGGGATAACTTTTTGAGAGGAAAACTAGGGGCGATCGCCGCCGCCGTTTGTAAAGTCCGCAGAAAAGGCGACACAAAAACATGATCAATACCCTCACACCGCAGGCGAGTCCCCAACTCCTTTGCCTGCAACAGACCCGCCGGACAGAGAGGCGGATCATAGGGATGAATCGCTGTCTCGAACCATTCCGGTCGCACAAAATCCAAACGGTTACCATGGCGCACCAACCAGACCCGCCGATGTTCCCCCATGATCGTCAATTAATTCACCCTAAAGCTCAATCTCAGGCATTTCCGGAGGTGCGAACTCTTGATCCGGCAAAATCACCTCCAGCAGCCGAGACCATTCCGGCAAATCATTCCGCACCAAATCCCAAATAAACGCGACATTCACCACCGCGTATTCCTCACTCATCGTTCTGGCGATCTGCTCCAGGTCATACCAAGGAAACTGCGACAGATCATCCTTTATCTCCCGAGGAATATTTCTCGCCGCAATGCCCATGATCTCCAGGCGACGCATCACCGCATCCTGCACAATAATATTCCCCAGAAAGTCACTCCAGGACATCTCTGAAATATAATTAATCGCCAACCGTGCCGAGATCAAAATATCGAGCAAAACTAGAGTGTGCCGATCCGCCATGGAAAACCTCGAAAGAACCTCCGGTGAGGAATGTAAATCGTTATATTTAGTAACGTGATCATTCAAAATTGATTAGAGTTTAGAAATTCAAAGATTTTTTGGAGTGATTGTTTCTTCCAGTAAATACCAATGAGACGCAAACCCCGCCCACGCTATGATCGACCAGCCTATAATCGTCAGCGATTTCCGGAGGAAGAGTCCAGGAAGCCCCTGTTCAATGTTAATTATGCAACCCTTGCCTTATTTGGCGGAATTTTTGTTCTAGGAGTTACAGTCGGCATTGGTTTTAGTTCTAGTACTAATCTTAACCCGACAAGCATTGATTCACGCTTTGAAATTGATCGCCAAGCTCCAGATGCTGAACTTTGCCAGCAGTTCGGTGCTAGTGCAATTGTGACTAATATGCAGGTATTTGTCACGCTCAACCCTTTCAATGTCTTTGTCACGCAGCCCCAGATGCAACCCGGTTGTGTGATTCGCCAGAATAACTGGGCGATTCTCGAAAAACAAAATCTGGTTACTTCGGAGCAGGTGAATGATTGTAAACGTCGCATGAATACATTCGGTTATACAGGGAGTCTACAGGGTTCTCCGAAAATTAATTGTATTTATCAAAATGATGCGGCTGGTAATTTATTTTTAAATCAATCAGGGGGGAATACGCCCGTTCCGGAATCGAACAATTTCTAGTTGTGGTCTTTATGTCTATGGTCTCTAGCCTGGGTTTCCTTGTGGATCAGTGCGGATAAGGCTAGGGATATTAGGATATAGTCAGCAAATTTAAGCAAATTTATTGGTGCTGAGAGGCGTGAGTTTATGTGTGGGATTGTTGGGTACTTGGGAACGCAGGCGGCGACTGAGATTTTGATGTCGGGTTTGGAGCGCTTGGAATATCGAGGTTATGATTCGGCGGGGATCGCGACGGTTTGGGAGGGGAAACTGCATTCTGTACGGGCGAAGGGGAAGTTGTTTCATCTACGGGAAAAGTTAGAGCATCAACGCACGCCTGCTCAGATTGGGATTGGTCACACTCGCTGGGCGACCCATGGTAAGCCGGAGGAGCATAATGCTCACCCTCATTTGGATATGTCCCAGGGGGTGGCGGTGGTGCAGAATGGCATCATTGAGAATTATCGGGAGTTGCGCGAGGAGTTGCAGGGGAAAGGATATGAGTTTTTGTCGGAGACGGATACGGAGGTGATTCCCCATCTGATTGCGGATATTTTGCAGGGGCTAGGGGATCATGGGGATCCGTTTTTGGAGGCGGTGCGTTTGGCGATCGCCCGTTTGGAGGGGGCATTTGCGATCGCCGTGATCTGTGTGGATTATCCCGATGAGTTGATCGTGGCGCGGCAACAGGCTCCTTTGACCTTGGGGTTCGGTCAGGGGGAGTTGTTCTGTGCATCGGATATTACGGCTCTGATTCCCCATACGAGCACGATCCTGAATATGGAGAATGGGGAGATGGCGCGGATGACTCCCCTGGGGATGGAAATTTATAATTTTGCGGGCGATCGCCTGAAGAAAACGCCCCGCACATTGGACTGGAACCCCGGCTCCGTGGAAAAGCAGGGTTTCCGCCACTATATGTTGAAGGAAATCTATGAACAGCCAGCGGTAGTACGGACGAATCTAGAAGCCTATCTCGTGCCGGAGGCGGAGCAGTCCACCCAGCACCCGATCAATCTCTCCCTGAACGATCCTGAATTTCTCAATAATATCGACCATATCCAGATTGTGTCCTGTGGGACGAGTTGGCATGCGAGCTTGGTGGGTAAGTATTTGCTGGAACAGTTGGCAGGGATTCCGACCTTTGTTTATTACGCCTCGGAATTTCGTTATTCTCCCTCCCCCTTAATGCCGAATACCCTCACCATTGGCGTAACGCAATCCGGTGAAACGGCAGATACGATCGCCGCGTTGGAGATGGAAAAAGAGCGACGCTCCAACTGTGCGCCCCAGTATCAACCCCGGCTCCTCGGCATTACCAACCGTTCCGAAAGTGCCATTACCCGTATCGTTGACCAAGTAATGTACACCCATGCGGGCATTGAAATCGGTGTGGCAGCAACGAAAACCTTTGAAGCCCAATTGATGAGCTTTTATTTCCTCGCCCTCGAATTGGCGGCTCGTCGGGGCACTCTGTCCGGCGATCGCATTCACCAGATCATCACAGGTCTCAAGCAAATTCCGACCCAGATCGAAGCCGTCCTAGAGGATCAGGAAAAGAAAATCGAAGAACTCGCCCATGCCTTTGTCGATACCGATGACTTTATCTTTATCGGTCGGGGCATTAACTTCCCCATTGCCCTTGAAGGTGCGCTCAAACTGAAGGAAATTAGCTACATCCACGCCGAAGGTTATCCCGCTGGAGAAATGAAACATGGTCCCATTGCCCTACTAGATGCCAAGGTTCCTGTCGTGGCGATCGCCATGCCCGGTGACATCTACGAAAAAGTGATTTCCAATGCCCAGGAAGCCAAAGCCAGAGATGCCCTCTTGATTGGTGTGACCGCCAGCGATGACACCGAAGCCCAATACACCTTTGATAAACTGCTGCCCGTTACCCCGGTGGATGAATTACTTTCACCATTATTGTCAGTCATTCCCCTACAATTG
>JBIKYI010000390.1:0-3764 GCA_044355355.1 Limnothrix sp.
AGATTTTGATTGGTTAATGCGTCTTAATGATGAAAAATATGACGCGGAATATAGTGGTGGTCAAGTTAAAGCCCAAACAATTCTAGATACTCTCAAGGAATTAACTCAATTAGCCAAAAGTCATGTTCTCTTAATTGTTGATGAGTTAGGTAAGAATCTAGAATATGCTTCTCGCCATCAAGGAAAAGAAGATCTTTATTTACTCCAACAAATTGCGGAATCATCCTTAAAGGGTGAGCATCAAGTTTATTTTATTGGCTTATTACATCAATCCTTTGGTGGTTACAGCGATCGCCTATCGGTAACAGAACAAAACGAATGGAACAAAATCCAAGGACGTTTTGAAGATATTCCTTTTGCAGAATCGCCCAATCAAATGACGCGCTTGATCGGTCAGGTCATCGATCACAACAAAGCGGAACCGATTTTGGCAAGTGTTCAGAGTGTGGCGGAGGAATGGTACACAGCTTTAGGGGAAACGGTTACAGAACAGGAAATTACGGCGGATTTACTGGCTAATGTTTACCCATTGCATCCGTTAACGGCGTTGGTGCTGCCGATGCTTTGTACTCGTTATGCTCAAAATGATCGTTCTCTGTTTACATTTTTGACCAGCGATGAACCAAATTCCTTTAAGTATTTTCTAGAGAAAACAGCAGTTGAAAATCAAACTGTTCCAACTCTGCAATTACATCAACTCTATGACTATTTTGTAGAAACGGTCACGGGTTTAGCCTCACGCTTAAATTTACAGCGATGGGTTGAAATTCAAGGATTGATTGAAGATGCGAGGGATCGATCGCCAGACACTCTCAAAGTATTGAAAACGATTGGCGTACTGAATTTGGTGACGGCTACCGGAAAGTTTCGGGCGACTTCGGATCTTGTGGCTTGGGCATTATGTGATCTGCCGGATCTGGAGCAAAAAAGCAAATATTTGAAGGTAATCGAAGAACTGAAGCAAAAGGGATTAATCACCCACCGCAAACAGCTTGATGAACTGCGAATTTGGCAGGGTTCTGATTTTAATGTGGAGCTTGAAATTAATGCAGAAATTGAGAAAACGAGAACATCGTTAACGCTACTATTGACGGAAGTTTATCCCCTCAAACCCCTTGTGGCGCAACGGCATTATAACCAAACGGGAACACTACGGTATTTTGAACAACGTTATGGCGATGGGATGACGGATTGGGAAAAGTTGACCTGTTCTGATCCGAGTTTTGATGGTTTGGTTCTGTATTGGCTGGATCGAGAAACGTTGGTATCTGTACCGGAGAAAACGGCAGAAGGCAAGCCTTTAATTGTGGTGCAAATCCATGATTTTGAGATTTTGCAAACGAGGGGGCGGGAGTTTCGTGCTTTAAAGACTATCTATAGAAAGGAACCCAAGTTACAGAGTGATGGGGTTGCTCGTCGGGAAGTGCGCCACCGTCTCACAGAAGCGGGTCGGTTACTTGATGAGGCGATCGCCCAAGCTTTGAGTTGGTCTGAGGGTCAGAATAGTTGCTGGATCACGTCAGAACAAGTAGAGATTAAGCGAACAAGGGAGTTTCAAGCGCAATTATCGGCATTGTGCGATCGCATTTATGACCAGAGCATGATTCTCGATAACGAATTGATTAACCGTCGGGAACTGACTTCCCAAGGCTCGAAAGCGAGACGGGAATTAATCACCGCCATGATTGAATCCGGTGAACAGCCTCGGTTAGGGTTTGAAGGCTATGGTCCCGAAGTCGCAATGTATGCCTCTGTGTTGGAAGCAAGTCAAATTCACCGACATATTGATGATGAAACTTGGGGCTTTATGCCACCGGATGAAAAGTCTGGTCTAGCCACGGTCTGGCAAGTGATCGAAGATTTTTGTATGCAATCTACTGAAAAAACTCGTTCTCTTGATGTGCTTTATCAACAGTTAGAACAACCACCCTATGGCATCAAACAAGGGGTTTTACCTGTGCTATTAGCTGCTGTCCTTTTGAATCACATGGATGACGTGGGGGTTTATCAGGATGGAACTTTTATTCCAGTATTAGGCGTTGAACATTTTGAATTGTTGATTCGTTACCCTGAACGGTTTGCGGTGAAATCCTTTGCGATCGCCGGATTACGTTCTCAGGTGTTTAAGGAATTGGAAAGTATTCTCAAATCTCCAAATCTTAAGGCTGTGGGGACGATGCGGAATGCAACGCTGTTAACGGTGGTTACGCCTCTTTATCAGTTTGCGAAAAAGCTCCCCCGTTATACCAAGCAAACAAAGCAGGTTAGTGAAGGAGCCGTTGAGGTACTAAAAATTCTTCAGAAAACAGTTGAGCCGGATGAATTGTTATTTGTCGGTTTGCCCAAGGCTTTGGGTTTAGAGGCAATTTCTGAAGAACGAAATGAGGCACAGCTTACGAATGCCCAAGAGCTAAAGGTCAGACTTGTTAGGGTACTGCGAGAAATTCATGGTGCTTATGATGCTCTGTTAACAGAAAGTCGGTATCTGATTTATAAAGCCTTTGGGGTACGGAGCGAAGAAACCAAACTCAGGGAAGATCTTCAGGTGCGTTGTCGTTATCTAGTGGAGCAGTGCATTGAACCGACTCTTAAACGGTTTATGTTAGGCGTGCTTGATGGGGAAGTGGGCGATCGCCAATGGTTAGAGTCTTTGGTGATGATTATCGCGGATAAACCTGCGGAGTCATGGACAGATAGCGATGTCACATCCTTTGAGGTCAGCTTGGCGGATTTGGTGCGGCGGTTCCGTAACCTTGAGGCATTACAGAAAGATGTGGAGGCAAAAGGCGAAGGGTTTGAAGCTCGTCGAATTACGATGACTCATCCTGATGGTCATGAGGCGAATCTGGTTGTTTGGGTTGATAAGCAACGTCGGGAACAGGCACAAAAGAAACTAGATGAAATTCTTGAGTCTTTGGCATCAGACGATTCTCAACTTCAACAGGCTCTATTGATGCAACTTACGGAAAAACTTCTCCAGTCAATGCCGAGTGAGCATGTAGTCGAAATGAAAAGGAAACGGGGGAGAAAACCATCAAAATCTCCAGATACTCAAATTGGATAGACTTTATCCCTAAATATGAGTTTTATGACTTTTAAAAAGGTTATCTAAAAAGGTACGCTTATGAAAAGTTTATTGCTATGCTAAGTAAGCGTGTTCTACACATTTCCCACATATAGAGTCAATCTCAATGACCCAAAAGGTACGACACATATTAGGTTTATCGGGGGGCAAGGACAGCACTGCTTTAGCGGTATTGCTGCATAAGGAAATCCCTGATATGGAGTATTTTTTCTGCGATACCCACAAGGAGCTTCAGGAAACCTACGATTATCTTGACCGGATTAAGGCTCGGTTAGGCATCAAAATTCATTATCTGAGCGAAAATCGGGGTTTTGATCATTTATTAGATCTGCATGGTGGCATGTTGCCGTCGCCTCAAATGCGTTGGTGTACCATCATGATGAAAATCAAGCCTTTTGAAGCTTTTGTCGGAGATGATCAAGCGGTTAGTTACATCGGAATTCGGGCTGATGAAAACCGTGATGGGTATATCTCGACAAAGCCAAATATTACACCTGTTTTTCCATTTAAAGAACGTGGTCTAGTCAAAGCCGATATCATCCAAATTTTGGAAGACAGTGGTATCGGGATGCCGGACTATTACCGTTGGCGGAGTCGTTCGGGTTGTTTTTTCTGTTTCTTCCAACGTAAGTATGAATGGGTCATGTTAGCCCAAGAACATCCTGATCTTTTTGAAAAG
>JBIKYI010000228.1:0-5420 GCA_044355355.1 Limnothrix sp.
AGGAGAAGCCATTATCGGTCGTGTGGTTGATGCTTTAGCTCGTCCCCTTGATGGTAAGGGTGATATTGCCTCTAGCGAAACTCGTTTGATCGAGTTCATGGCTCCTGGTATTATTGCCCGCCGCTCTGTCCATGAGCCGATGCAAACTGGGATTACAGCGATTGACGCGATGATTCCTGTCGGTCGTGGTCAGCGTGAGTTGATTATTGGTGACCGTCAAACGGGTAAGACTGCGGTTGCAGTTGACACGATCATCAACCAAAAGGGTGAGGATGTCATCTGTGTTTACGTGGCGATCGGTCAAAAGGCTTCTACTGTTGCTCAGGTGGTTTCTACCCTTGAGTCTAAGGGGGCGCTTGATTACACCGTGGTTGTTGCGGCAAATGCGAACGATCCTGCTACTCTCCAGTACCTCGCGCCTTACACTGGTGCGGCGATCGCCGAGTACTTCATGTACCAAGGTAAAGCCACATTGGTTGTATATGATGACTTGACCAAGCAAGCCCAGGCTTACCGTCAAATGTCTCTCTTGCTCCGTCGTCCGCCCGGACGTGAAGCTTATCCTGGGGATGTATTCTACTTGCACTCCCGTTTGCTTGAGCGTGCGGCTAAACTCAGTGATGCCCTCGGTGGCGGTAGCATGACGGCTCTTCCCATCATCGAAACCCAAGCGGGTGACGTATCTGCTTACATTCCGACTAACGTAATTTCGATTACCGATGGTCAGATCTTCTTGTCCTCTGACTTGTTTAACGCTGGTTTCCGTCCTGCCATTAACGCTGGTATCTCCGTATCCCGCGTAGGTTCTGCGGCACAAACTAAGGCGATGAAGCAAGTTGCGGGTAAGTTGAAGCTGGAATTGGCTCAATTTGCTGAACTTGAAGCATTTGCACAGTTCGCCTCTGACCTTGATGCTGCGACCCAGAACCAATTGGCTCGTGGTCAGCGTCTCCGCCAAATCCTGAAGCAGGCACAGAATTCTCCTCTGTCTGTCGGTGAACAAGTTGCGATTGTATACGCAGGCTTGAACGGCTACTTGGATGAGATTCCCGTTGATCGTGTTGTGGAATTCACCACCAATCTGCGTCAATATCTTGCCACTAGTAAGGCGAAGTACGGTGAAATCATTGCCACTGAAGCAAAGTTAACTGACGAAGCTGAAACCCTTCTCAAAGAGGCGATCGCCGATCAGAAGCAAGCTTTCTCCGTGTCTGCGTAGAACTTAATCGGTCACCTATTGACCACCAAGCGGAAGCAATAGGTGACCTAGAACCGAACTAAGGGATATTACTCATGCCAAACCTCAAAGGGATTCGCGACCGAATTCAATCGGTCAAAAATACCAAAAAAATTACAGAAGCAATGCGTCTGGTGGCAGCGGCTAAGGTTCGTCGTGCACAGGAGCAAGTCACTTCAACTCGCCCCTTTGCTAACACCCTTTTGCAGGTGCTTTATAGCCTGAAAAGTCGTCTTCGCCTAGAGGAAGCGGATTTACCTCTGCTCAAACAACGCGAAGTGAAATGTGTTGGACTACTTGTGATCACAGGCGATCGCGGTCTCTGTGGTGGTTACAATGCCAACATTATTCGCAAAGCAGAACAACGAGCACGGGAACTCGAAGCGGCAGGAATTAAGTACACTTTTGTTCTTGTTGGACGCAAAGCGACGCAATATTTCCAGAACCGCAATATGCCCATCAGCAAAACCTACATCGGTTTAGAACAAATTCCTTCTGCGGCAGAATCTGCCAGCATTGCAGAAGAACTTTTATCTCTGTTCCTCTCTGGGACAGTTGATAAAATTGAGTTAATTTACACTCGATTTGTCTCGCTGATTGCCTCCCAGCCCGTGATTCAGACGTTATTGCCCCTCATTCCCGAAGCTTTGACTAACCCTGAAGATGAAACGTTTAACTTGATTACCCGTGGTGGTAAATTCCAAGTTGAACGCTCCAAGGTGGAGTCCACAGTGAAGGAATTACCGAAGGACATGATCTTTGAGCAATCGCCTCAAGATATTTTAAATGCCCTACTCCCTCTTTACCTCAGCAATCAATTACTGAGAGCTTTACAGGAAGGTGCCGCTAGTGAACTTGCAGCCCGGATGACTGCGATGAACAATGCGAGTGAAAATGCTTCTGATTTGATGAAGAAGTTAACCTTGTCCTACAACAAAGCTCGTCAAGCGGCGATTACTCAGGAATTGTTGGAAGTTGTTGCGGGTGCAAATGCTCTGTAATCATGTCGATGATTTAAATGGAATGACTTATAACTTGATTTTTTTAAGTTTGGAGTGATTTCAAAAGATTTAAATTAATAGCAAAGAGGGTGGTTTCGGCTGCTCTCTTTTTTTGCTTGTTGGTCATTTTGAGTGTGCGATCCCCCTTGAAAATTGATGGATAATAATGAACTTTACTTTTGATCTTGGGGAGAGTCTATTGCTTTAAATTATTGGACGATGGCGCAATTAAATCATTAGATAAATAGAGGAAATCTTGAGTTACCTTGGCAAATCTCTCTGAAAAAGTCACAATATAGAATTGAAGTAGTTGTAGGTTTTATTCGTGAGTCAAGTTCGTACGGTTTCTGATGCTAAGCGAGATTTTTATACTTATCACACTCGTCCGGTAAATTCGATTTTTAGACGGGTCGTTGAGGAGCTTTTGGTGGAAATGCATTTGCTTTCTGTCAATGCTGATTTTCGCTATGATCTTTTCTACGCTTTGGGTGTGGTAACTTCGTTTGAGCGGTTTATGCAGGGTTACCGTCCGGAGGTGGATAAGGTTTCTATTTTTAATGCCATGTGTCGTGCTGTGGGTGGCGATAGTGCTGTCTATCAACAGGATGCCACTGCCTTGGTGGAGTTAGCCAAACGCTTTTCTGGACAGCAGTTGTTGGATTGTTTCCGTAATGAGCATCCGCCTGAGGATGCTGGCGATCTGTGGCAGAAGGTTGAGGCGATCGCCGCCAATCAAAACTTTAAGTACAGCCGTCTCTTTGCAATTGGCTTATACACATTTTTGGGAGAAGCAGAACCTGCATTATTGGAAGATACAGAGAAGTGCAATGAAATGCTGCAGACTTTGACGGAAGCCATGAATTTGCCAGCGGAAAAAATGCGCAAAGATCTGGATCTCTACCGTAGTAATTTAGAAAAGATGAGTCAGGTTTTAGATGTGATTGAGGATGCCCTCTTGGCAGAACGTAAGCGTCGCGAAAAGGCAGAGGCTGAAGCTAAGGCAAAGGAAATGGCAAAATCTTCTGAAGCGACCCCTGAATAGTCCTCAGTCCTACAACTACTAACGGTCTTTACTGAACTGTATTCACTGACCCAAATGATTCATTCTTTGGGCAAGCCTCGATGATTATTTGCTATTTTCCTTGTGGGGTAGCAGGAACGCATCGAGGTTTAATTTTTGTGGCTGACTCGGCGTTTGGCTTGGGGGGGGATTAATAGGAGATTCTTGTATTACAGGGCTTTCAGTTTGAGTAACGGGAGATTCTGTCGGTACAACAACGACTGAATTACTGTTTGTGCTGGGGTTAATTGGGTTGATATTGATGCTGGAGGAGGGGGCGAGGGTTTGATATTCCGTGATGAATAGCTCACCAAAATTATTGGCTCCCAGGGCTAAATCGTGAAAATTTAATTGACCTTCAACTAATACTTCTGTGCCCTTAACGGGTAATTTTTTATCGGTGATTACCCAAATTTTGCCCGTTTGATCCTCGACTTCATAGGCTCCTCCCTGCACAAATGGGGCACTTTGGGATACCCTCCCTTGAATCTGAATGGGTTGACCTGATTTCGCTGTCGAGAGGGAGGCGATCGCCACCACAGAATTTGCCTTATTTCTTTGGGCTAACTGACCCTGATCCGCCCCCTGTTGCGACCAAGCCGTCCAAGGGTTACAGCCGATCAAAGTCCCCGCAAGAGAAAAAATAATAGCCCAACGACTAGCACGAATCGCCATCTTTATAACCCGGTAAATAGAAGGACAGAACAAAAAGGACATCAATACCAGTTTACTCGAAGATTTAATTCCTTTTTAATAACGCATTTGCAGCCCCTTGGGAGTCTTTGTAACTAAATGAAAAGGACTTTAAATAATCCTCTCTAATCTTTGTGATTCAATACTAAAACAGTAGTCCCCAAAAACAACATTGTTACAATGCCAATGTATTTACCCTTGAATTGATCCCAACAACCGCCCCTATGAATCAGCACAACCGAGTGTGGATTTACGATACAACCCTCCGTGATGGTTCCCAGCGAGAGGGCATGGCATTGTCTTTTAAAGACAAAATTCGCATTGCCCATGAGTTAGATGAACTAGGGATTCCATTTATTGAAGGGGGCTGGCCAGGGGCAAACCCGAAAGATGTGCATTTTTTTTGGCATCTCAAAGAACACCCGTTAAAGCAAGCTCAAATTGTTGCCTTTTGTTCGACGAGAAGACCAAATATTGCTGCGAAGGATGACAAACTTTTACATGCAATTTTGTCAGCAGAAACCCATTGGGTGACCTTATTTGGTAAGTCTTGGGATTTGCATGTGACGGCTGGTTTAAATACAAATCTTGCTGAAAATTTGGCGATGATTGATGATAGTATTTCTTTTTTAAAGCAGCAGGGAAGAAGGGTTATTTATGATGCAGAACATTGGTTTGATGGTTATAAAAATAATCCTGAATATGCCTTAAAAACCTTAAAAACAGCGGCAGATGCTGGGGCAGAATGGTTGGTGCTTTGTGATACGAATGGCGGCACTTTACCCTACGAAATTACGGAAATTATTCAAGGAATTCGGGATGCCTTACCAGATCTAAAAACCCCCCTAGGGATTCACACCCATAACGATGCGGGCATGGCAGAGGCGAACGCTGTGATGGCGATTCAGTCTGGGGTGACGATGGTGCAGGGGACGATGAACGGTTATGGGGAACGCTGTGGTAATGCGAATCTTTGTACTTTGATGCCGACGTTGCAGTTGAAATTAAAGCGGGATTGTATTCAGGCGGAAGAATTAACTCGCTTAGCAAGCACTAGTCGTTTGGTGAGTGAAATTGTGAACCTAGCACCGGATGATCATGCGCCCTATGTGGGACGTTCGGCATTTGCCCATAAGGGGGGAATTCATGTGTCGGCAGTGCAAAAAAATCCCCTGACTTATGAACATATTCAGCCGGAATTAATTGGTAATCAACGACGTATTGTGATCTCGGATCAATCGGGTTTAAGTAATATTATTTTAAAGGCAAAGAGTTTTGGCATTGATCTTGATAAGGATGATCCACAATGCCGTGAATTGTTAAAGCGGTTAAAGGGTTTGGAGCATGAAGGTTATCAATTTGAGGCGGCAGAAGCGAGTTTTCAATTGTTAATGCGTTCGGCTTTAGGACATCGCCAAGAATTTTTTAC
>JBIKYI010000338.1:0-4132 GCA_044355355.1 Limnothrix sp.
CCGGGCGATTTGGCTGGATCGTGCTGCCATTGTCGCCGCCCAAAATGAAGCGGGATTGGCGCAATTGTTTGACCGTTTTGCTGCTGCCGGGATTCAGATGGTCTTTATGGAAACGGTGAATGCCAGTTACCCGATTTTTCCGAGTAAGGTCGCCCCGGAGCAAAATCCCCTGCTCAATGGTTGGGATGCCCTCGCCAGTGGTGTGAAACTTGCCCATGCACGACAGATGGAACTCCATGCCTGGACTTGGATTTTTGTGGCGGCAAATCAACAACATAACGAGATTTTGGGGCAACCAGCGGATTATCTGGGACCCGTGCTGAGTCAACATCCCGATTGGGCAGCGGGCGATCGCCAAGGAAATTTATTCCATCCCCAAAGCGGTAAAGCTTTTTTCGATCCGGCAAATCCAGAGGTACAACAATATTTGCTGGATTTACTCACGGAAATTGCCACGGAATATGATGTCGATGGCATTCAGTTCGACTATATTCGCTATCCCTTCCATAACGTGGCAAAGGATGAAGTGTACGGTTTTGGCATTGCGGCGCGGAATGCATTTTGGCGACAAACCTATTACGACCCGATCAATATCAAAATTTATGAGCGTCGTTGGCGGGAGTGGCAGGATTTTCGCATTGCCCAAATTAATCATTTTGTGGCGATCGCCGCTCAAACCCTCAGGGAAGAACGACCGGATCTGATCCTTTCCGCCGCCGTCTTTGCCATCCCCCAGGGCGATCGCCTCGAACAAATCCAGCAAAACTGGGAAGCCTGGATTGAAAACGGCGAGATCGATATGCTCGTTCCCATGACCTACGCCAGCACGACCCCGGCATTAAATAACCTCACCGATAGCCTAATGGCATCTTTCCCCACAAAGGGCACGTTACTGTTACCCAGCATTCGTCTGCTAGACCTTGAGCCTGGGGTTGCCCTCGACCAACAGCAACTCCTGCGACAATTACCCACCATTGGCACTGCCCTCTTTGCCGCCTCCAATTTGAGCGATCGCCTGACCCAGAGTTTTGGCGCGACCCCCTCCGCCCTACCCCACCGGGATCCCCTCGGGGCGATCGCCCAACGTTTCCGCACCCTACAACAGGAATGGAACCTCAGCTTTACCGAAAAACCCTGGCAAGGAGCCGCCCAAAGTTTTCAGCTTAAACTCGCCCTTCTACAACAGGAACCCACCAGTAAAAATCTATTCCTAACCCGCAACGAGTGGCAAAGATTCCGGCAAACCATTGCGCCCCACCTCAACGCCTACGGCAAAACCCATCCCTACCAAGCCGAAGTCTGGCAAAACCGCTTAGACACCATTGAACAATTGCTAAATTATGCTGATTAGCGGGAATTACGCCTCATTGTTCCCATGGGCTAGTGGGGATCCAAACCTCAAGCTTGATCGGCATAACTATATCTTTTTAGTGAAAATACTTTAATGACAATCAAGACAATAAATCAGAATATATTTATCAAGCTTATTTAAAGCAGGATTAAATCCTTGCCACAGCTTATTCTCGGCTTTGTTTTTCTTCCCGTTCAACACTTTTCTTCGACAAAAATAAGCTAAGTCTGATTATAATTCAGCCGTTCAAGTTACGTTGAAAAACAATATTTTGACAGATAACGATACATCTAAATTACCTATCTATTGTAATTTTTTTCAAAGTTTTAATAACAAATTTTGCAAGCTTTAATCATATTATTTCTCAGATCTATAATTTATACAATAAATTACCCAAATGTTATGTTCGGGATAAACATTAAGAATCAAAACAAGCTGAAAGTTCTATACCTCAATTCATGTAGCAGTCCTCTAAAGCCATCTTAAAGCCAAGTGATTGATTAAATTAATTAATCAATTATTCACTGATTGCCCATTGTTACTGGTAATTTTTCTGTAGTTTTAGATGCATTAGCTCCCTCATTTAATTAGTTGCTTTAAACACGATCTAGGCGAATGAGGAGATTCAAACATTGCTTTAGCCTGAACTCACGTTATTTATAATTTGAGCTTGAGTTTTATTGTGCTGGACATTAAGCCATCCAATAATATTCGCCATCATTCAATCACTAATTTGTTGAGGAAACTATGAGTATGAAAGTTTGGAAAAATCTCTTTATCATTCTGGCGATCGCCCTATCCGGTGGCTTATTTACCGCTTGTGAAGTAACAGTTGATAGCGGCTCCACCCCAGAAACAACCCAAGAGACCACAACCCCAGCAGAAGAACCCGCCGCAGAAGAAGCCCCTGCATCAGAAGAAGGCGAGGAAGCCGCAGCGGAAACAGAAGAAGGTACGGAAGAAGCCGGTGCAGAGGAGTATGAGCCGGCAGTATTTACCCTTGTGAATAAGACCAGCCGTCCGTTGCTGGAATTATATGTGTCTCCTCCAGGCGATGAATATTGGGGCGAAAACATCGTACCGGAAGGTGAATATTTAGAGCCAGGTGGCGAAGCAGAAGTCACGATTGATGATGGTTTACCTGACTGTATGTACGATATCAAAGGTCGTTTAGGTGCATCAGCAGACGGTTCGGTGGGTGAGGGTGATTTGATTCATAGTGGTGTCGAAATTTGTGACGGCACTGTCTATACTTACACGGAACAATAGTTCCTAAAAATGCTTCTTAAAATGTCTTTTTGTATCTTCATAAATATCCAAAATTTATATGATTTACATTTAGATTAAATGAAAGCACTTTGAGATAAGAATGGGGCGGATTTAGCCTCGCCCCAAACAAAGTAATCGGCACAAATATAGTTTGCTCCCAGCTTGATTTTTAATTTTCAGGATTGGCATATGTGATAATTAATATGTCCTCCCTCCTGTGACATCAGTGAACTCCAGGCATTTTCCCCTTTAAATTGTAGATTTAACCAAGTTCTACCCATGATATCTGTTGATAAATAAACGGGGGAACCTTCAATCATGATTTGGTCGCCATTATTCAGAAAACCGAGCAAAGGAGCTGACAAATCTGGCTCTTTTCTAATATTTATACCCGAACCAATATCGCTTTGAACCGTTAAACAGGTGGGAAAAGGAATATCGGTGAGCACTGCCGTACTAAGATGATTGGCAATCACTTCATCATGAATAGTGCATTGATATTCGACTTTACCCGTGCCAATTGTTTCGACTAAATTATCTAAACGATACCAGAAAATAGGCTGACTATTGATCGATTCTGCTGCTTGTTCACAGGCATAGGAATAATCGAGATAGCCACCTAATTCCATATTCGAAAAACCGGAAGAGAAATGTAAATTTTCCGTGGATTCAATTTGTTGCCATGCTCCCCATCCTTGATCTAAACGATCTACATTTGGTTCGGCGATCGCCCCCCTTGGCAATAAAGAAAAGCAACTAATCATCATGCCTAAACCAGAAATCAAAGTAATTACTGTTTTATTGATAAACATGATTCACCTTGCCGAATAAACTCAATAAATTCAATCTCTGTCACTCTTATTTGTCATTCTCCGTCGCTATTCTCCTCCCTCGATAACCGCGACTTCCATATCTTCTGCTGACCAGAACCACCAACCTTTAACATAAAGAATCTGTCGAATTGGCGTTTTGATGACGAGTAATAATAAACCAATTGACAATAAACACCACACCGCTGGCCATTCATTAATATTGTCCGTTAAAAGACGCGCCAGAGAAGGACCAACAATCACATGATAGAGAGTAAATCGCCAGGAACCATAGATAACAGGCATGGCAAATGCAGGCAAATAATAACCAAACAAAAGCCAATCAATACCATTTAAAGGAGCTTGCCAAGCAATATGCCAATTTCCGGAAACCGAGCATAGAGTTTCTCCACAAAATGGCTCATGCCCAACATTACACAAGCCAAAACTCTCTAGGGGATATAACTTAATCAGTAAAATAATTGACCCTAAAAAACAAAATCCATAGACAAAAGGCGAGATCTTTTCTCTGACTTTTGCTGGGATAAAATGCATCGAAAAAGCATTAATAAAGAAAGGTTGAAAGGTGATATGTAAGCTACCCAGCAATGTCAGTAATTCATTTAAAGGAGTACCACATTGATCAATGACTGTATAGGTGAAAGCTTGTAATAATTCCATCAAAGAAAAATAAGCTAAAGGA
>JBIKYI010000230.1:0-5400 GCA_044355355.1 Limnothrix sp.
AGGTTGTCTCTAAATCAGAGCGAATGGTTGACTTGACCATGGCACTGTTTGCGAAATTCAGAGTGAATGGAAGTATTGATTTGCTGCGCAACTGGCGTTTATCATTACTTTCTTGAAACTCTCAAAGAAATTTGTGCCGGAACCTTGTTGGGATGAAGATTTATTTGAAGGTTTGTCTGGATTGATTTAGATCATGGCGATGATGGGTTCAGCATGATTACTATGGCAATGGGTAAAGGGATAATCATGCTATCGATGTCATCTGTCATAAATGGAAGCTGGACTGGTTTTAAATGATCGTTATCGGCTGCAACGCCAAATGGGTCGTAATGCGGGTCGGCAGACTTGGCTGGCTCAGGATTTGTTGGATCCGGAGCAGGGGGTTGTCACGATTAAGTTGCTCACCTTTGGGGGGGATGTGCAGTGGCAGGATTTGAAGTTGTTTGAGCGGGAAGCGCAGACGTTAAAGCAGTTAACGCATCCTTTTATTCCGGTGTATCGGGATTATTTTGCGATTGATGATCGGAGTTTGTGGTTTGGTTTGGTGCAGGGGTATATTCCGGGTTTTTCGTTGAAGGAGCTGGTGGAGAAGGGGGTGAGGTTTTCGGAGGAACGGGTGGAGGCGATCGCCGGGGAGATTTTACAGATTTTGATTTATCTACATGGGCTGAATCCGCCGATTTTGCACCGGGATATCAAGCCTAGTAATTTAATCCAGGGGAAGGATGGACATATTTATCTTGTGGATTTTGGGTCGGTGCAGGATAAGGCTTTGGCGGAGGGTTCGACCTTTACGATTGTGGGAACCTATGGCTATTGTCCCCTGGAGCAATTTGGGGGCAAGGCCTGTGCGGCTTCGGATCTGTATGCTCTGGGGGCGACGTTAATTCATTTGCTGACGGGGGTGGCTCCGGCGGATCTACCGACGAAAAATCTGCGGCTACAATTTCGCCATCTGGTGACGGCGGATCCTTTTTTAGTACGTTGGCTAGAAAAGTTGGTGGAACCGGATCTAGAGCATCGTTTGGCGATCGCCCAGGAGGCGCTAGATCTTTTGGAACGCCGGATTATCATGTCCCCCAATCAACAGCGCAAAATTCGGATTCGGAAACCAGCCAAGAGTCGAGTGGTGCTCAAGGCTTTTCCAGATCGTCTAGAAATTTCGATTCCCCGTCGTCGTTTTCAGTCCTTTGAGGATTATCTCCACGGCTGTAATGCGATCGCCTTTATGGGGGTAATCTCGCTCTTCTTTTTATTCAGCCCTGGAGTGCTTCTGTATGGCATTGTCTGGTGGTTAATTTGGGGAGCCTTTGCCTGGCGATCGCTCGCCCAACTTTGCCGCGAAACCCAAATACTATTTACCCGCCACATCTTTTCAATCACCAAAAACCTCTGGGGACTCCCTTACTTTTCCTCCAAAGGACTTACCGCCAAAGTTCAAGACATCTCCCTAGCACATCAAACCTTCTCCAAATGGGGCACAAGCTCATATCGCCCCGGCAGCATCATGATGACCTGCGAAGCGATCCTCAACGAAAACCGTTATGATCGCCGTCTATTTGGCGAAGGACTCAACGAAGAAGAATTAATCTGGCTTGCCCAAGAAATCCGCAGTTGGCTCTTCGACTACGACCGAGAAAATAACTAAGCCAAGTCTTATTACTGATGGTTAAACTTCAGGGCAGCATTCCGTCCGAGTTAACCCCAGAACCTATTTCGAAGTCATTGTCCATACCCCATCCCAATCATCACCGGGAGGGTGGGCAAAGAAATACTGACAACGTTGCATGTGCAGCTTCGCCGATTTGTCATGGTGAGAAATCTCCAACACCCTGGCAAATTGCGTTAACGCCCGTGCAAACTGACGATTTAGGTAATATTCCCTTGCCTCATGGTACAGAGCAATCACCTGTTCCTGCCCAGAGGTAATCGTTTCCGACATCAGGGCAACCAATTCATAGATCGACACAGGATCATTTTTCCCCTTCACCCGAATCCGATCCAGTTCCCGCACAATCAGATTATCACCACATTTCTGATAGGTGTTTTCACTAATGATAATGTCACAGCCATATTGTTTACTGGCTCCCTCCAAACGAGAACTGAGATTGACACCATCCCCGATCGCCGTGAACTCCATCCGTTTACTAGAACCGATGTTGCCACTGATCACCGAATCCGAGTTAATCCCGATCCCGATACTGATGGTCTCTTTGCCCAACCGCAAACGTTTCGCGTTAAATTCTGCCAAGCGATGGCGCATTTCCACCGCTGTCTGCACCGACTCCCAGGCATGGTCTTCTAGGGGTAAGGGAGAACCGAAAACCGCCATAATCGCATCACCAATGTACTTATCGAGGGTTCCCTTATGCTTAAACACTGCCTCCACCATCGTCTCGAAGTACTCGTTCAGCATGGTAACCACTTCCTCAGCTTCGAGTTTCTCGGTGAGGGTGGTATAACTGCGAATGTCGGAGAAGAGGACGCTCACATCCTTGCGATCGCCACCCACCTCCAAATTGCCACTTGCAATCAACATCTCCGCCAATTCCGGAGTCATGTAGCGATACATCGTACTTTTTAGACGCTTCTCATCGCTAATATCATCCATCACCACCAGAGCACCATACACATTACTCGGGTCACTGACATCACTAATCGAGTTAATAGACAGGTTTACACTGTGTTCCTCCCCCGCAGCCGAGAGCAAAGGTTGATCCGGATAATACTGCTCCCGATCCTTCGCCAGATCTTGGGGATACAACGCCCGATTAAACCACCGCGAAAATTCCCCCGTCTTACCCACATCCGCCTTATCCGTAATATCAGCCGTGCGAATCTCCACGAGATCCACCATTTTTTTCCCCTCAAGGGGATCCGCCGCGTCATAGCCTAATAACGACTTCGCCTTCTCATTCGCCGCAATAATCTTGCCTTCACGGTCTGTAGAAATAACCCCATTGGTTAAACTACGCAGGATATCCCGCTGCATCTGCTCCTGTTGCTTAATCAGAGCCACCTGCTCCTTAATTTGCACGACCTGCTCCTTCACCTGGGCGAAGAGTTTGGCATTCTGTACTGCCACCCCCGCCTGGATATTAAAAGCCCCCATGAACTCTTGGTCACTGCGATTAAAACTGGCTCGCCATCTCTCCGGCGCTTCCGGCCAATCCTCCGGGTTGTATTCCGGTAGATCCCCAGGCTTTTCTTTGTTGACCAATTGCGTTACACCGATCAGTTCGCGATCAGCATTGAACACAGGCATACAAAGCAAACTACAGGTGCGGTAATTGGTTTTTTGATCCGTTTCCCGCGCTGTTTTAGAGTCTTCATCCTCATACAGATCAAAGCCGATATTGAGAATATAGTCTTCCTCGCGATCTGGATTCAGGTTTGCCTCTGCCACTTTCCCGGCATAACCCTGACCAACATCAACCCGCAGCTCTCTAATCGCATCACCAATCGGAATTTTCGTCCATAACTGATTCGTCTCATTGTCAATCAGCCAGAGAGTACTCCGGGCGGCTCCCATTAATTTTTTTGCCGCGTCCATTACGGCGCTGAGGGTGGTATCGAGATCAAGGTTACCCTGACTGAGGGAGTTGATCGCATCCATCAGGGCTTTTGCTGCCCTCTGGCGCTGGGTTGCCTCATAGAAGGACCGGGAAGATTCGAGAATCAGGCGAATGGAGGGGGCAAAATCGTTAAATAGGGCGATGTCCTGTTCGGTGAAACCTTCATGGGAAACCCTTTCTGCCAGGGGACCATAGCTATCGCCGAGGGGTTTGAGTTTGTTGATGAGTTGTACCACTGCCACGAGTTCACCCTCTTCGCTGAGGAGGGGCATCGCCAACATGGTGTAGGTGCGATAGTTGTATTTTTTATCGGATTCTTTGGAGGCGGCGGAGAGTTCATGGTCGTAGAGATCGTAGGGGATGTTGATGATCTCTTTGGTGGTGGCAACTCTGCCGGCGATGCCTTGGCTGGCTGGAATGCGGATTTCTAGGGGTTTGCCGTCGTCACCTTTGGCGACGATTGACCAGAGTTGATGTCGTTCTTTGTCTAGTAGAAAAATAGTGGTGCGATCGGCGGATAGTAATTCGCCTGTTTTAAGGGTGATCGATTGCAGCATGTTGTTGAGTACTGCATCGAATCCTTCGCTATCGAAGACGTTACCGATAATATCGAGGGTTGTTTTGACGGTTTCAAGTTTGCCTTGAACGTCGGCGATCACTTTCTGAAAACTTTCTCGGTTGAGGGGGGCGAGGTACGCTGAGAAGTCTCCCCCTGTGTGGACGAGGGCGCTTCCTGAATTGTTGGAGCTAGACTGCTCTGGGTCTCCGATAGAGACGGCGTCACCTTCTGGCACGACATCAATAGTAGGCTGCGGGTAGGGGGATGTTGTCATGTCCCATTCTCAAGTGGTTAATGGTTAGATGGCAGGGTCTCGCGTTATACCGCTAACTTAACTGATCTTCTGCTTATCCAGTGTAATGCTTTGTAATGATATGTACATTAATCGTGGGGCAGAGGGTCTAATTGTATATCCCCTAGGATACCCAAATTTTGGGATTGCTTGAAGTCTTCAAATTTACAGTAAGTTTCGGTATGTTATAAGGCTTACTGGATCGATGGTATTGGGTCTATTTCTTTAGATGGGTTTTGATGGGAAACTGGTGGGCGATCGCCCGAATTTTGTTTTTTTTCACTGACTGACTGATGTTAATTGACACGTTTAGCATAATGACAATGGTTTTACGGAATGGTCATTTTTTAGCTTGAAGTGACTGGCATCGTACAGCTTGCTGGGGAGAAGAACCTAATGTCTGAAGTATTTATCGCCTTTTTAAATTATCTGGATCAAGCGGATCATCCTTATCCTTGGCAACTGCTGGGTACTGATTTTACGGAGGCTTTGGCGGCGGCGGAAAACCAGGAAATGCCTTTGGAAATGGGAGAATTGGATGAGCATTCGGCTCGTTTTTTAGCTACTTTAGATCGCTTGTTTCCTCAGGATTTGTGTGCAGGGTTGCAGTTTAAAACCTTACATGAACGCTTGCAGGGGTGGTTGCCGTTGGAGTTGTGTCGGGAGATTATTGAGGTTTGTCGAATGCGCTTAGATGAGGGGTTGGAGCTGTCTGATCGCCTGCGTTGTGTTTTAGGGGATTTGTTACCCCAATGGTCGGCGGCGGATATGGATATTTTGCTGCGTTCCTATGGAAGTGCGTTGCGGGGTGGGGCGAGTCCTGGTTTACCGGATGGGGCGGGACAGTCTTGGGAGGAATTATCGCCTCTGGTGCAGGCACAGTATTTGGTGGCGATCGCCAATTTCTGTCTCACGGAATTAGAAGCTGAGATGGAATGAAGGTCAAGATCTTGATCGTTTAAGTAGTCTAAACC
>JBIKYI010000233.1:0-5358 GCA_044355355.1 Limnothrix sp.
GGGATTAATTTTGCTTGTTTGTGGGTTCAGTGTTTATGAATTAATTGCCCGTAGTCAATGGCAATCTTTTAATCGTAAATTGGTGACTGTTGCGGGGACACTCCACGATGGTATTGAGCCTGCGTTAGAGGAAGTGGGGCGGGTTGAACCGATTGTGGGGCATTTTCTGCCTGGTGTGGTTTGTGTGAATGGTCAGGTTTGTCCGCCTGAGTCTGAGGGGAAACGCCATGTGACGGGGGTAATGCAGCAGGATGATTACTATATTCGCTTTGTGGATCCTGCGGGTCGTGTTTTGGCGATCGCCGGAAGTACACCGGAAAATCTCAGGGTGACTACACCAACGGAAGATAATCCTTGGCACACGCTCCAGGATGGCAACGGTCAAAGTTATCGAGAAATTTCGCTGTTTCTCAAGACCAAAAATCACCAACCTTGGGGTTATATCCAAGTGGGGCGATCGCTATCTGAGCATGAAGCCTATTTAACAAAATTACGCTGGCAACTCATCGTGATTTTGCCGACGATGATGCTCCTTGTGGTGGGTTCTAGTTGGTGGCTATCGGGTTTAGCCATGCGCCCTGCCTACCAAGCCTATCGCCAGATTCAACAGTTCACTGCCGATGCTGCCCACGAGTTGCGCACGCCCCTCGCCGCGATCCGTTCTACGGTGGAATTTACCCTTGATGAGCCTCAACTTTTAGAACCTGATGTACGCCAAACTTTGCGGGTGATTGAGCGGCAAAATAATCGTCTTGCCCATTTGGTACAGGATTTATTATTACTTTCGCGGCTGGATTTAGAGCGCACCGCAGATCAAAAATATTGCTGTTTAAATGTGTTGATCGAGGATTTGCTGGAGGAATTTTCTGCTATGGCGATCGCCGCCGATTTGACCTTGCAATCCCATTACCCTACCGATGAAATTCTCAATACCTCAGGCAATGAGGAACAGCTTTATCGTCTCTTGGCGAATCTGGTGACTAATGCCATTCACTACACGCCAGCAGGGGGCAGCATCACGGTCACGTTAGCCCATAGCGAGCAGGGAGCAATAATTACTGTGGAGGATACAGGCATTGGTATTCCCCCCGCAGAGCAGCAGAAAATTTTTGATCGGTTCTATCGCGTACATCAGGATCGCGCACGCCATACGGGTGGTGCAGGTTTGGGGTTAGCCATTGCCCAGGCGATCGCCCATGCCCATCACGGTTTTATCCAAGTCCAGAGCGATGGGGTTCAAGGTAGTCAATTTACGCTGCGTTTACCGCTCAAAATAAGGCGAGTCGGCAATGAAGTGCAGTCAGCGAATTGCCGTAGCTTTTAGAGTTTTAAGCCTGATAGTTCTCACCCTGGGAGTTTCGAGAGCAAGGCGATCGCCCAATGGTCTACAGCCAATGGTCTACAGATTGATAACCCAGAGGCGACTCACACTCTATGCTCAAGGAATGAGGATAATGGAAGAATTGGCAAAGTTTAGGTCATGAGAGTATGGCAATTTGGGATATCGGGCGTTTTGCGCGGACGTTAGTGGAATTCGAGGTATTACCCTGGAGTGGTTGTGTAAAATTTTTTCTGGGGTCTTTGCTGGGGCGATCGCCAACCCAGTCCCCGGTGGTGTCATCTGGAGCGTTAATTCGTATGGGACAAATTTTGGTGATTGGGGCGGATCGTCCGGAAAATCAGGCGATCGCCTCTGTTTTGGAGCAGAAGGGCTATTTGGTGCAGCGGCAAACTCCCACCATGGTCACACCGGAGAGTTTAGCGACAAATGAGGTGGCGATTCTCTGTTTCGACCTTGACCCGAACACCATCCAGGCTTGTTTACGCCAGATGCAGCAGATGACTGATTGGCGATCGCCCAGTTGGACAATCTTTGATTTTCGGCAACCGAATCCCACCCTCGCCCAACTCTGGGGAGCCGTGGATGATGTGGTGATGGGCGGAGTCAGCGCCAGTCGTCTGCAATTAGGGAATGACCTCGCCTACTTTACAGGTAATGTCTCCACAGAAAATAACGGTGGCTTTGCCTCGGTGCGCACCAAAAATTTCGCCAATCCCTGGGATTTATCCGCCTATGAGGGTTTCCGCCTGCGGGTCAAAGGGGATGGACAACGCTATAAATTAATTGCCCGTTGTGAAGGGCGTTGGGATGGGGTGGGCTATAGTTTTTCCTTTGATACCATCGCGGATCAGTGGCTTACCGTCGATATTCCCTTCGCCTCACTCATTCCCGTTTTTCGCGCCAAATCTGTCCCCGAAATGGGCAAATTTGATCCGAAACAGGTCTATGCATTGCAATTAATGTTGAGCAAATTTGAATATGACGGTCAACTAAATCCCACTTTTAAACCGGGCGTTTTTAGCCTCGCCATTGCTGCCATTTCTGTCTATGGTGGTCAACCCTTCCCCCGTTGTATTTTGTTGGCAGAAAATACGGCACTTCTAGAATCTTTACGGGAGGCTAATTTACCCTATTGTCTACTGCAAAACACCGCTGGCTTTAGTCCCACCATGCTCTCATTTATTCTCGATAGCATCGGCGATCGCCAAAAGACCAACCAAATCATCAATTGCACAAGTACAACAGTGTGAATTTGAGCAAACCAGACCCAGGAGAACAGACAGATTGATCTATGATTTGATTGAGGATGATTCATTAACCATCTGTTAATGATCTATTGTTTATTTTCTCCGTTCATTTCCTCCGTCCGTTTCTTCTGATTGCTTTTCCCCACGCCCAACTAACTGATGGTCATGCCAAATAAAAATTAGACACTTATTGCCTCCCTTTCTAAGAAAGGTGGCGAAGGTGAAAGACTGAGCTTGCCGAAGTGCGGAGGGATCAAAAATTCCCAAACTTAACCGAAACGACTATCAATTGCCATCTCTGAATTATTCGCCCATTATTCAGCCTCAGATATTTCTTAGACATTTCTATGACCTCTCCCCCCTCCATCGCACAAAACATTAGGGAGCTTGAGCAACATCCAGATGCAATCCGGATCAAAAAGTTGCTCATTTATGCTGCGGATAATCTTTGGGAAAACGACCCTCAACGCTTGGCACAATATCAATTTCCCCAGTTAGTTCAAAAACTACAACACCAATATCCTGCCCTCGAATATCTGCGTAGTGCCCTCAAAACGACCGTGGCTACCCTCAGTCGCCCCGAAGCCTACAGTCGTATTGCTGAACTCATCCTGGAGGCGATCGCCCCCCTCTATGGCAACGAAGATCAAGAAGCAACCTGCGTTGTCACCAGTGTTCTACCCACCAAGGCGATCGACAAACAAAGCCTGCAAATTACCGAGCGCATCGCCGCCCAAATGCAACAGCATCGCGAGGCGATCCGCATCAAAAAACTATTATTCGCCATCTGTCACCAACGTTGGGAAAACGATTTCCAGGTACTCGGACAGGTCTCCTTCGTCAAACTGATCCAACAAATTCGCGACCTCTATAGTGCCCCCCATACCCTCACCGCCGCCCTCCAGGATTTGATCGCCTCCCTCAATCGCCAGTCCTTCTACGTCTCCCTCGGCAATTTCATCCTTGAAAGTTTGACCCCCCTTTATCAACTATATGAAGAACCCAAAGGATTCGCCAAACCAACCTTCCCCCCCATTTCGATCGCCTCCCCAGATGTAGATTTTGCCAGCGCGAGTTACCAAGGCTACATGAGTCTCGGCAAATCCTCGAAATCCGCCCCAGAGGCTTCCTTTCCTGATACCAATGCCAACGCGAATATCGACTACATTGCCACTGAGTTAAGCGACTCCGTTACCGACTCGGATGCCACTGTCCCCGCCGAGAATGCAGACCCATCAGACATTACCGCCGCCATACTGCCTGCCATCTCGGAAAAAAAATCAAACCATTTCGCCGACAAGCTCAGCATTTATCAACTCAAGTTAGAGGTGATGAAATATGCCAATCCCCTCCGCGTTAAAATTTTGCTCTTCTCCGTCGTCCATCGCCCCTTCGACCTGAGTGGACAGGATTGGTCAACCCTGCGCACCTGTGATTTCGATGATCTCCTGAAGGATGTGATCTACGCCTCACCCACCGTCATTGCCCTAGAAATCCGGCTCTCGGCGATCGCCCAATCCCTCTTCGAACCCGAAGAACACCTCCAAGCCGCCAGCGCCATTATCCAATCCATCAAACTCCTCAGCCAGAAGTAACCCCCATAGCCCAATGAACGTCAAAGAACTCCTCAGTCAATATGCCGCAGGCGAAACCGAATTTGTCGATGCCAAACTCGGCGGCGCAAACCTCTGGGGTGCAGACCTCATCGGCATCAACCTCCAGAACGCGGATCTCCACAGCACCATCCTGATCTTTGCCTACCTCAGCCGTGCCAACCTCCAGTATGCCAACCTCATTGGCTCCAACCTCAGCGGCGTGAACCTCAACCAAGCTAACCTCTCCTTTGCCGAACTCCACAATGCCGATCTCCACGGCGCATCCCTCCAGGGGGCAAACCTCAGCAACGCCAACCTCACCCTCACCAATCTCCTCGATGCCAACCTCCTCGGCGCAGATCTACGGGGGGCAGACCTCTCCGGCGCGAACCTCTCCGGCGTATGTCTGCGGGAAGCCAATCTCCGCGAAGAAAAACGCGTCTACAATTCCAGCCTCCGGGGCGCGATCCTCCGCAAAGCCGACCTCGAAGGAGCCAATCTCAAGGGGGCAGACCTCGCCAAAGTTGAACTCAGTTATGCCAACCTCCGGGGCGTTAATCTGCGGGGGGCAGATCTCCACGAAGCGGATCTCCATGGGGCGGATCTTGAACAAGCCCTCCTCACGGAAGCTAATCTCATCGGCGTGAATCTAGCTGGGGCAAATCTCAAAAATGCTCAATTTGAACGGGCATTAATGGAGGATGTCAATCTCCGGGGCGCAACGGGAACCTGGGCAAACCTGTCCCAAGCCCGTCTAAACCGAGCCGATCTAACCAAATCCGACTTTAGCCATGCCCGTTTTAACCGTGCCGATTTAAGTCGTTGCAATCTTGTCCAGGCAAAATTTATTGAAACAGAAATGATTGATGTTTATCTTGCCCGTGCAAATATGACTGGCTCAAATTTAACGAATGCCAATCTTGCCCATGCGGAGATTAGTAGTACGAATATGGCTGGCGTAATTTTAACGGGAACGACCATGCCGGATGGGACGATACATGGATAAATGGGCGATATATAGCCATCGCCAATGTGATTATAATTATTGGAGAGGTTAGGGGTGGGTTCTCCGTAAGTTGCGCAACTGATCGTACCCCTTCCGGCTTCGCCACCTTCCCCAGGGAAGGATAGGTGTTTTAAAAATATTTGGATCGACTATAAGCTTGAGACGTTA
>JBIKYI010000232.1:0-5358 GCA_044355355.1 Limnothrix sp.
TGGTAGATTTAATTAATAATCGACCAAGAAAATCGCTTGACTATCGCACTCCGAGTGAAGTATTCTTGCTGTCATCATCAGAACCTGTTGCACTTCATACTTGAATTGGCGAGATTTTACATTGCATCTAACAAGAATCTAAGAGGTTTTTAATCGGTCGAATTAATTTAAATTGACGTAAATCTCATACGAGAGCAAGTTATGTTATGACGGCGGAAATTATTTGTGTCGGCACTGAGATTCTGTTAGGCGATATCGTTAACAGTAATAGTCAGTTTCTGGCGTTGGAGTTGGCTCAGCTTGGGGTTCCTCATTTTTTTCAATCGGTGGTTGGGGATAACATTGGGCGGATTCATTCGCTGTTGGATATTGTGATGCAACGGGATTCTGAGGTGTTAATTTTCACTGGGGGACTGGGGCCGACACCGGATGACCTTACCACGGAGGCGATCGCCAGTTATTTCGATACCCCCCTGATTGAACAGCCCGAAATTGTTCAAGACATCACCCAAAAATTTGCCAAACGGGGACGGGAAATGACCCCCAATAACCGCAAACAAGCCCTACTGCCCCAGGGTGCTGATATTTTACCCAACCCCATCGGCACAGCACCGGGCATGATCTGGCGACCGAAGGAAAACCTCGTGATTCTCACCTTTCCAGGGGTTCCCTACGAAATGAAACGCATGTGGCAAGATACCGCCGTCCCCTACCTCCAGGCGCAAGGGTGGGGTAAAGCTATTATCCAC
This sequence comes from Limnothrix sp., assembly GCA_044355355.1. Lineage (GTDB taxonomy): Bacteria > Cyanobacteriota > Cyanobacteriia > Cyanobacteriales > MRBY01 > MRBY01. The sequence goes on from JBIKYI010000232.1 coordinate 750, forward strand.
AGCGAAATGATGCGGTTTCGTGGCATTGGTGAATCGACCCTCGCCAGCAAAGTCGCCCATTTATTCGACCTCGACAATCCCACCGTTGCCCCCTATGCCTCCAAGGGGGAAGTAAAACTCCGGGTTTCCGCCAAAGCCGATTCCGTTACCGCTGCCCAACAATTAATTAAGCCCGTGGTTGCCGAAATTAAGGCGATCGCCGGACTAGACTACTTTGGTTCCGACGAAGCCAGCCTTACCAGCGTGATCGGCGAAACATTGAAAACGAAAAACCAAACCCTCAGTGTCGCCGAATCTTGCACAGCAGGCGGATTAGGAGCCTTAATCACTAGCGTATCCGGTAGTTCAGACTATTTCCTCGGTGGCATCATCGCCTACAACAACCGCATCAAAACGGAATTTCTCGGCGTTGAACCCACAGCCCTCCAAACCCATGGCGCTGTGAGCGAAACCGTTGCCCAACAAATGGCGATCGGCGTACAACAGCGTTTTCAAACCGACTGGGCGATCGCCATTAGCGGCATTGCCGGACCTAAAAGCGACGACACCCAAAAACCCGTGGGCATGATTTGCATCGCTTGGGCAGATCCTCAACAACAAACCCATAGCCAAACGTTCTATTACGGGGAAGAACGAGCCAGAGATTTAATTCGCTATCTAAGTGCCTGCGATGCCCTCGATGGACTACGGCGAAGGATGATCAACCAAGCTACTTAAACGAAATGAGTCAAAAAAAGCTTCAGCTTAAAGAAGATTAAAGATTTATGAATAAAACTCGGCAAAATGGGAAAAAAGTGCATGAATCTTCCACTTAAAGTTCCCCAGCTCGAAAAAGATGTGTTATTCTTAATATATCTATAAAGAAAACGTACTTTAGCGCCGCAGATTTATAATTTAGGTCTCGACTTGGAGTACATCGAGTTCACAGGAGTCTTCTTTTAGATGGGTTATATCGAAAAAGTACTGGAAAAACTCAAGGAATGGGCAGACAAAGTAATCGAAGCCCTTCTCGGTCCTGAGCCTGAGCCTGAGCTGATTCCTATTCCTGTCAATGATCGTCGCCAACGTCGTCCTTACTAGTTGGTGTCTAGTTGCAAGATTTCTTAAAACTCTAAATGGGTTGTTATTGGGTTGTCTAACTTTAAAGTCCTCGTACTCCACGGCCCGAACTTAAATATGTTGGGGTTGCGCGAACCGGAAATCTATGGTTCGACATCCCTTGGTGATATTAATCATCAGTTAGAAACTGAAGCGGAAGCCATGGGGGTTTCTCTTCGGTTTTTTCAGTCTAACCATGAAGGCGCTTTAGTGGATCGGATCCAGCAGTCCTTTGGTAATATCGATGGGATTGTGATCAATCCAGCGGCTTACACCCATACCAGTGTCGCGATCCGAGATGCTTTGGCTAGTGTAAATTTGCCGACTGTCGAGGTACACCTCAGCAATATCCATCGCCGTGAAGAATTTCGTCACCATTCCTTTATCGCCCCGATCGCCGTGGGTCAGATTTGCGGTTTTGGGGCAGATAGTTATTCGTTAGGCTTGCGGGCATTGGTTCACCATCTCAAGAAACAAACACAGGTAAAACACTAGGATATGTTGCTACAGCGCAAGACTTTAATCTGTTTGGCGATCGCCCTGATGTTTGGTGGTTTAGCCTTTGTCCTGAGTCAGCCTTCCATCAATTCAGCAACGGAAGCAACGGCTTGGCAACCTCTGTTTAACTTTACAGAGACGCAGATCGTGGGTTTGACGATTTTTGTGCAGGGACATGTGCTGGTGTTCGAGCAGGAGATACTGCTGTCATCCCAATGGCAAATGCTGGAACCCCAGAGGGCGGCGGCAAGTTCTGGTGTAGTGCGTTTTTTAACAAATCTCTTGGTAAATCCCCAGGGGCATAAGTCTTTTCCAGTAACGGCGGCACAATTAGCGGACTATGGTCTTGATCAACCGAGTGCGGCAGTGACGGTGCGACTGGCGGACAACACAACCCACCAATTGACTTTGGGAGTGAGTAATTATGACAAAACCAAGGTCTATGCCCAGGTGGACGGGGGGCTAGAGGTTTGGGTTTTGCCGATTGAGTTTCGGGATGCTGTGATGCGGGATTTACGGGACTGGTTTGGACCAACGGAAATGGTAGATGTGCTGAGTTAGATGATTTTGGGTGATGAGGCAATGAGAGGATGAACGAAAGCATTAGATGATGAGCGTTGATGATTAGGCTTAGATCCCTGTTCTGTTGTATGTTTATTACTTTCGTAGCCACTTTCATAGCCAGTGAAAAGAGATGGTAAAAATTGCGGTCGTTGATTACGATATGGGCAACCTCCATTCTGCTTGTAAGGGATTGGAGAATGCTGGGGCAACGCCGATTGTGACGGATGAGCCAGGGGTCATTCTGGGGGCTGATGCGGTTTTGTTGCCTGGGGTGGGTTCTTTTGATCCGGCAATGCGGCATCTTCGCGATCGCCATTTAGAGGGGCCGATCCATGGGGCGATCGCCAGTGGGAAGCCATTTTTAGGGATTTGCCTGGGGTTACAGATTTTATTTGAAGCTTCAGCGGAAGGGACGGAAAAGGGTTTAGGGGTGATTCCCGGCAAAGTGCAGCGGTTTCAGCCGGAGGTGGATATTACGATTCCCCATATGGGTTGGAATCAGTTGACGTTAACCCAGCCGAATTTGCCTGTGTGGCAGGGCTTGGAGTCAGAACCTTATTTGTATTTTGTCCACTCGTTCTATGTGCAACCTGAGGATGCGGCAGTGAATGCGGCGGTGGTGACCCATGGGACGCAAACGGTGACGGCGGCGATCGCCAAGGATAACCTGGTGGCGATGCAATTTCACCCAGAAAAGTCTTCCCAAGCGGGCTTAAAGATCCTGGCGAATTTTGTGGAGTGGGTCAAAACATTTTCCTCATAATTTTTTCAGAAAATCACTAAAAATGGCGACAATTGGGAATTGCCAGACATTGCCAGACATCTCCAGATATCTTCTCCCTTGCCAACTCTTATTTGAAAACCTCTGCCATGGCTCAGATCAAACTCATGCACGCGAAATTGCATCATCTCCGGGTTACAGAGGCGAAATTGGAATATGTTGGCAGCATCACCATTGACCGGGCGTTGATTGAACAGGTTGGTATTTTGCCCCTGGAGGAAGTCAATATCTGGAATCTGGAAAATGGTAATCGCCTCAGTACCTATGTCCTGCCGGGCGATCGCCATAGTGGTGTGGTCTGTCTGAACGGGGCAGCGGCTCATCTTTGTAATCCAGGCGATCGCATTATTGTGGCAGCCTACGAAATTAAAGAACGGGCAGAGGTGTTGAGCCAAGGACATTGCGCCAAAGTGATCATCGCCGACGCGCAGAATCGTTGCGAAAAATTTTTCGAGCAATGCCTCGATAGTGATGGTGGCATAGGGATCAATTTATCCGTTACCGATGTCGCCTCCATCGAATCTAGTACACCCGCCTTTCTCAGTGTCTAAGTTGGTCGATCTGGGCAAATCAGCCCAAATACGTCAGATGGGGAAAGCGACAGGGATAATATAAACGGACTTTTACGCGATCGCCCATATGTTTTCACTTCTTATTCGCGTGCTGCTGGGCTTAGGGTTTTTATACTTACTCTATTGGCTATTTTTTAAATTTATCCCCAAGCCCCTATTTACCTTTTTAGGAGGTCTACTGGTTGCGGCATTGTTGATTTTGTCCTTCTACGAGCCAAGTCAACAGGTTCCAGAACCCCTTTGGCAATTTTTTATTTTTCCGCTCAAACCCCTGAATTTCGCCCTGTGCCTAATGTTGGGGGCATTAGTCAATATTCTCCGCACCTCGAAGGATAAACCCCTCAAAATCATTCTGTCCCTGGCTTTTGCCCTGCTATTTCTCCTGAGTACCCCCGTCGTGAGCCAACAGCTCGTACAAATCTACGAACATGGCAGCGTCGTAGTAACGAAACAAAATCAGCAGGAACAAGTCTCGACCATTGTTGTCCTAGGGCAGGAAACCACTGAAATTAATGTCCCCGCCGGCAGACCAATACAACTCACCGACCGGGGCGATCACCTCCTGTATGCTGCCCAAATTTACAAAACACAAAAACGTAATAATCCCATCGTCATTGTGAGTGCAGGGGTGAGAGACTACCTTGAAGGGGAGGAAAAAAATCGTCTAGAAACCCAAGATATCGAAACCATATTGGTCGGTCTCGGCGTGCCAGAAGGGGCGATCGTCCAAGATTCTAAAAGCAACGATATCCACACCAGCGCCAAAAAAGTCAAAGAATATCTAGTCAAAAATAAACGGGAAAAGCAAAAATTTATGCTGATCACCTCAGCAATTAACATGGGGCGATCCTACATGACCTTTAAGCAATTAGACCTGGAGGCTTTACCTATGGCGACGAATTTTTATAGCCTCTCGACAGACAACAAAAAGCTGAAACGTAAATTTGTCGTCAATGACGTTTTACCTTCCACCTCCGCCCTAATCGTCTCGACTAAAGTGGTAGAAGATTTTTTTGGGATGCTCTATTATTTCCTGCGGGGTTGGCTCGTGCCGGATTGGGGTTTCCTCTTTGCCGCCCTGATGCCGCTACTCAAG
>JBIKYI010000234.1:0-5341 GCA_044355355.1 Limnothrix sp.
ATGCTAAAATGGGTGTAACTCATAGGGATTTCTTATTGTTTTACTTAACATCAGAATATCCTTATGAGTCCCTCTTCAGAAAGACCCTAGGTGTTGCACTTCAAATTTGAATTGGCGGCTCAAGTAGTGATGGACTTTGAGATGGAGCAATTTATCGCCATAGCTTGTGGTAAAGGCAGAACTCACGATTTGAGGTTATGGCGAAAAAGTAAAGTGCATTTTGCCCCAGAGGTAATGTGTTTGACAGATATAAGGTTATCCAGGGCTCAGGCAGACCCATGACAACAACATTATTTTCTTGATTCATGCAAGAGACATATGGAAGAAACAGTATTTTTTGCACCTCCAGACCAGAAGCTTCCCCGGCATGTTTATATGTACCCATTCTCTCAGGTTTTAGATGATGCTGTCTAAGTACAATTCAACAACTTCTTTTGAATCACCAGTTAAATGTAGACTCCCTCTATTTAGCCAAATAGCTCGATCACAGGACTTTCGAATAAAATCCATCGAGTGGGAAACAACTAAAATTGTGACATGGGATTTCCAAAATTTATCGATCCGCTTTTGGCATTTATGCCTAAAACTTTCATCTCCTACAGATAAAACTTCATCTAAAATTAGGATCTCTGGTTGAACATCAGTGGCGATCGCAAATCCTAGACGCGCAACCATACCAGAGGATAGAGCTTTAACAGGTACGAACCGATAATCCTCTAGTTCTGCAAATTCTAGGATGGCATTTATCCTTTCTTTCATATGTGATCTCGAAAATCCCAGCAAAACGCCATATAGCAAAATATTATCGTGAACAGAAATTTCTGAATCAAAACCTGCCCCTAATTCAATCAAAGGCGCAATATTGCCTCGCACTTTAACTGTACCCGTAGTAGGACTCAAGATCCCAGAAATAACCTTTAGAAGAGTTGATTTTCCTGCACCATTACTGCCGATGATTCCTATTTTTTCACCTTTTTCGACTACAAGATTAATTTCTTTTAAGACTAGTTTTTTTGCAGGTTGACGATACTTGCCTTCAAAAATGGATAATACAGTCTTTTTAAGGTCATAAGAAAATTCTTCTTGAGTTCTACGTAAGAGACTAACATTATCTAATCGAATAGCTTCCATATATCTACAGCAAATCCATAAACTGTGAGCGCATACTACGAAAATAGAACCAACCTAATCCAGCAAAAATCATACCACTTAAAAGAGCGCTGACTACTAAGCCAAAATCGGGAAAATTGCCAGAAAGGGTAATCTGTCGAAAACTTTCTATAATGCGAGACAGAGGATTAATACTAAGAAATGGTTTAATGGTTGGAGATACAATGTCAGCGGGATAAAACACTGGACTACTAATCCATAGAACAAACACTACTAGTTCATAAAAATAAGGTAAGTCCCGAAAAAACACATACAGTGAACAAACAAAGAAGCCAACTCCAATGCAGAATAAAACAAGAGCAGTAAAAGGAAAAAATATTGCTAAAACATTAATTAGACTATGAGATTTGAGCAATGCCACAATTCCCAACAGAGGAAATGCTCCCATTACGAATTGAAAGATGTTTGCTGTAATCATTGACACTGGAAAAACACTGACAGGCAATTTGATTTTATTTAATAATGCTCCATTTCCAACCACGCTACTTAAAGCCTGGGATGTTGACCCAGAGAAAAAATTAATTACAATTAGTCCAGTCAATGCAGCTAAAACATAGTTAATAATTGAATTATCATAATATTTAGCAAAGGTTGCACCAAAGATTGCTGTATAAAGAGCAGTCATCGTTAATGGATTTAACAATGACCAATAAATTCCTAAAATTGAGCCTCGATAGCGAACCTTTAAATTTCGATCAACAAGAACATGAAGTAACTCTAAGTAATGTTGAACATCATTGCCTAACAAGACTCTTAATTTTTCGATTGCTTTGTCAGCGAATAGTACATTCATTATTTTTTAGCTACGTTTGTCTCTAACACGTTTATCTGAGGACTTTAAGATTGGTCAGATGTTCACTCGAATTAGCATCTAAGCAAACATTAACGAGCGATCATTCTGTCTGTAGACATACCAAGGGTCACCTGTGAATTCGGCGTAATATTGCAGGATTCTGTACAACTTAAGATCCTTGCATTGTGAATGGAGATCCTTTACATCAGAGTAATGCCTCAGTGCTGATATTTTGTCGGAGTATGTTTTAGCGTACTTCCCTATTATTCACCGAACAAATCTAGCATGAAAGCTGCCTCGCCATTCAAGATACAGGCAATCTCTAGGGCGATCGCCCCTAGAAGACTCCGCCTCAATCACAAAAATAACGAATCGAAAACAGAACCTGCTACCCCTAAAAACCTGCGCTAGGCTAGGAATATCAACTGTTCACCGTTTCCAGCAATGTCTTCAGCAATATAGAGGCAGACAGCAATGAACCCTTTACTCTTTATCCTGTTAGCCTTGGGCGGTTCCGCCGTTTTTGGCTCCGTCAAGATCGTTAACGAAAAAAATCAATACCTCATCGAAAGCCTTGGTAGCTATAAAAGAACCCTGAATCCTGGTCTTAACTTTGTCACCCCCTTCATCGATAAGGTCGTGTTCCAGGGGACGATCAGGGAGAGAGTGCTTGATGTGCCACCCCAGTCCTGTATTACCCGCGATAACGTTTCCATCACCGCTGATGCTGTGGTGTATTGGCGCATTGTCGATATGTACAAAGCCTATTACAAGGTGGAAAATCTCCAGACGGCGATGGTGAATCTTGTACTAACTCAAATTCGCTCGGAAATGGGTAAACTCGAACTCGATGAAACCTTTACTGCCCGCACGGAAATCAACGAATTACTCTTGCGGGAACTGGATATTTCCACAGATCCTTGGGGGGTAAAAGTCACCCGCGTCGAATTGCGTGACATTATGCCTTCCAAGGCAGTTCAGGAGTCGATGGAGTTACAGATGGCAGCGGAACGCCAAAAGCGGGCTTCTATTCTGACTTCTGAGGGGGAACGGCAATCGGCGATTAACTCGGCTCAAGGTCGGGCGGAATCTAATCTGTTAGAAGCGGAAGCAGAGAAGAAAGCGGCAATTCTCGCGGCGGAGGCGAAGAAGGAGTCGATTATTCTTAAGGCTGAGGCGGAACGTCAGGAGGCTGTTCTCCGTGCCCAGGCGACTGCCCAGGCGACGCAAATTGTTTCGCAACAGTTGCAGGCTAATCCGGCGGCTCAAGAGGCATTGCAATTCATTTTGGCGCAGGAATATCTCAAGATGGGTCAGGCGATCGGCACAAGTGAAAGCAGTAAGGTGATGTTCCTCGATCCGAACAGCATGATGTCTACCCTAGAGGGTGTGAAGTCAGTGATTAGTGATGGTGGTAAAGGGGATGTGGTCGCTTCTCTCAAGGCGGGTCTGAATAAGATTGACCGTCATTCTGCTGGGTAGTTTGCCAGTGATTGATAACTGAATTGATCAACAAAAAGGGTTTAACTTCTATGGTTAAGCCTTTTTTGTTTGACTGTGCTGTTGTTGTTATGGGCTTTCGAGGAATAGACCGATGCTGTTATTCACTCGCCCGACGCTACCAGCATGACGATCGCCTAAATCACCACCAATTGCTAGGGAGGATGAACCACCACCATCGAGATTAAGGGCATCCGTTGCCCCCAGACGGAGCATGATTTCTGACCATTCCCTGAGGGTTGCGCCGGAGCTTTCTGCGGCTGTGCCATGGACGGTTGCCAAAATAATTTTGCCGTCACCGGTACGGGCGATCGCACTCCGGGAAGCCGATTGGGAATTAAACGCCGCACTAAACTGTTCTGCCCCGCCATTGAGCACAATTTGTCCATTCTGTACCAGCAGTGGACCCGCTCCCATGACATTGGGAAACTGCCCGATATTCGTTGGGTTTAACAGTTGATTACGTTCGAGGGTCGTCCCCACCGGAATTTTCGCTGCCCCACTTTTAAACGAGCGAAAGACTAGTAAATAACCATCCCTAGGAATGCTGTAACTTCCCTGACCACCCTTTTGGGCAAATTCTTGTTTAATCACCTCTTCTTTCGGTGGGACAGATGAGGCACGGCTTTGCACGGTCACAATCACTTCGTAATCGGTAATGGGTTTGTAGCTATCTCCCCAAGCAGGACTATAGCGGGCAACCCCGGCTTTGACATAACCGCTATTCAGAAGATCGCTGGTCAGGGTTTCCCCATTACTGCCACGAATGTCCTCCCGATAGCTTAGGCGATTAAATGCCCAATTGCCGGCGTTATCCCAAGCGACCACACCGCGATTCAGAATGGGACTTGATCGCCATACACCATTGCTGCGGACTGCACCCAGGGCATAGTAATTATTACGGTTAAAAAATCCGGCATTAATCCCGGCGATCGCCCCATTAGCCGACACTTGAGCCAGTACCGTTGCCAGACCAATAATCGTTTGCTTAGAAGGCGATATTGGCGCAAATTTAAGCTTATTTTTTGTGGGATCAATCTCTAGCCAAGTTACCCCAAAGCCCCCATTATTTTTCCCCGGCAGCACAATATTCTGCTGTCGCCACAACACCCCAGGTAACCATTGGATCGTGCGATTTGGCTTGGCATCTTTACGCAAATCAATCACCAGACGCGGCGGATTGGTCAGGGTTGACACCTGAATTTGAGTGGCGATCGCCTGGGGGAAAGTGAGCGTCGTGAGGTTATTCTGAGCCGTCACCTTAAACGGCAAAGCCTCCGCATCCCCCTGCTTCAGCCCCAACAATTGCCCCAAGGAAAACTTCTGACCTTTTGCCTGCTGCGGTATTGCGCCCTCTGGGAAACGCCCCTGAAGCTCAATCGTGGTTGGCGTTGCCTGTCGCCAGAGCACCGGACGATCCAAATCGATCACCACCCTCTTGCCCCAAGCCTGATTCCCTGCCCGTAGCCCCAAAATCGTCGCTGTCGGTGTGCTCAGTTCCAACACAGTGCCTTGGGCTTGCCACCGCCAATTTGCCGCCGTTGCTAAGTCGGTAATGTCAAGATATCGATATGGATTTTGGAAGTTCACCGGGAGGCGATCGCCCATCCCGAACCAATCCATCCCCTGAAATTCCGACTGAGTTGCATCCAGTAAACGTACCCCTAAACTCTTCTCCAGCCCCATCGACTCCACCCCAATGCGAGTCTGTCCAGCCGTCTGCCATACCAGCCAATTCCCCCGAATCGTCCGTCCATTCAAGCGAATTTGATTTCCCCGAACCTCCATAATTTCAGGCTCCGAGGCGATCGCCTGCGTACGTTCAAGCCGCACATCCCCCCCCTGATGTATCAGACCCGGATCCCCCAACAAGACCAA
>JBIKYI010000235.1:0-5322 GCA_044355355.1 Limnothrix sp.
AATGGGTGTAACTCATAGGGATTTCTTATTGTTTTACTTAACATCAGAATATCCTTATGAGTCCCTCTTCAGAAAGACCCTAGGTGTTGCACTTCAAATTTGAATTGGCGAAATGCATAAGCCCCAATTCTTTTTTCTTATCCCTTTATTCTTCTTCCTCAATCTACTGGGTTGTGGGGAGTCAAATACCAAGGTTCCGACAGAAGCGACTCAGGAGGAAGTTAGCAAGACGACAGAGACACCAACGGAGGTGAAATCGCCGCTTGTAGAGGAAAAAAATACGACAGAGAAATCATCAGAGACCGCTGCAGATGGCTGGAAAAAAATTGCAGGTATCGGCATGGAACTCATGATGCCTGCTAGTTTTGATGGTGGTATTCCTAGCAAAGATTTAGATTTGATTGTTGGCAAAATTCGCGAGATCAGTCCTGATTTTGAAAGAATTGCCGCCATGATTGAGCAAAATCCAACGATGTTTAAGTTGATGGCTTTTGATGCCAATGTTGGTAAGGCTGGCTTTTTGACGAATATCAATGTGGTACAAGAAGTAATTCCTTCGGCGTTCACCCTCGATGATTATCTCAAGGCGATGAAAATACAACTGCCACCGGAGTTTAAGATTATCGAAGAAAAAGCCGTTGAAATCAATAGTTATCCTGCTTCAAAACTGACTATTGAATTGAGTATCTCCGGCACAATGGTTAAGGAGGCAATTTATATTATCAAGACAGATAATATTATCTGGGTTGTGACCTGTGCAACATCGATGGATGAATTTGACGAACGGGCAGCGACATTTGAAAAAATTGCTAATAGCTTTGCTCTAATCCCTTAGATTTTGAAAATTAACGTGAGTTCGGGATAATGCAAGAAAAGGAGAAAGTACATATGGTGGCAGTTGATAACCAGTTCACTGCTTTCTCATATGACCAGTCTAGAAGCTTTGTTTTGCCGCGCTTTGTGGAATGGATTCCTTCAATCTTAGTTCCTCATGGAGAATCACCTGATGGAGTAGCAGGATAAAGTGCTGGCACCTAAGCAAGCCTTGATTGAAACGGTGATTAACCAATTAAAGAATATTTCTCAGATTGAGCATTTCCGTCACCGCAGTTTAGTTAACTTTTGTGTTAACCTGATTTGTGCTCTCATTGCCTACTGTCATCAATCCAAGAAACCCTCTCTTCAGCTTGATTAATCACTGATTCATTTATCCAGAACTCACGTTAAATAATAATTGAATTGCCACTACTCTGCCGCCAATTTTGCTAAATAAAAAAACCCCTGTCCGAGAACAAGAGGTTATAATTTTTGCAATTTTTTAGCAATCTTGTGAATACTTTAGTTAATGCTTGATTACATCAATTAAGTCACTAAGCCACACTAAATAGCACCACAAAACCGAGTACCGCACCAAAAACAATCAAGGCATAGAACTGTACCCGACCATTTTCGATGTATTTCAAACCCTCACCACTGAGGAGGGTGGCAATCCCCGTTAGGTTCACCGCCCCATCCACAACGCGGTAATCCACTTCAAGAATTTGACGGGCAATGCGGCGAGTCCCGATCACAAAAACGTTGTTATAGATCTCATCGAAATACCACTTATTCAAAGACAAACGGTATAACGCTGGGTATTTCTCGGCAATGGTGGCGGGATCGATTTTCTTCTGGAGATACATGAAGGAAGCCACAGTAATACCGATGAGAGCGATCCCCACCGAATTACCACCCATGATCAAAAATTCCGTCAGATTGAAATGCTCAGCATGTTCTGCCGCTTCAGCGACTTCATTGGGAGAATAAATAAACGCTTCAAAGCGATTTGCCCAAGGCATCCCCAATAAACCAATCAAGGCAGAAGGAACAGCCAATGCCATTAACGGAAAAGTCATCGTCAGAGGCGACTCATGGGGCTTGGAACCATGGTGATGATCCTCTTCTAGGGTTTTACCTGCCGCTGCCATTAATTCGCCTTGGAGCTTGTGGTTTGTGCCACGAAAGTCCCCTTCAAAGGTGAGGAAATACATGCGGAACATGTAGAACGCGGTTAAACCAGCCGTTGCCCAGCCAATGACCCAGAGGACGGGATTAGCCTCAAACGCTAGACCGAGGATCTCATCCTTTGACCAGAATCCGGCAAAGGGAGGAATCCCGCAGATGGCGAGGGTTCCAATCAAGAAGGTGGCGGAGGTGATGGGCATAAATTTGCGTAAACCACCCATGAGGCGCATATCCTGCGCGAGGACAGGTTCGTGACCGACCACCTCTTCCATGCCATGAATCACGGAGCCGGAACCAAGGAAGAGCATTGCTTTAAAGAACGCGTGGGTCATCAGGTGGAATAAACCTGCGGAATAGGCACCGATCCCCATTGCCATGACCATGTAGCCCAGTTGGGACATGGTGGAATAGGCAAGACCTTTTTTGATGTCGTTCTGGGTGAGGGCGATCGTTGCGCCCAGGAAAGCGGTGGTTGCACCTGTCCAGGCGATCACGCTCATGGCGGCGGGAATTGGCTCGAATACGGGATACATCCGTGCAACGAGGAAAACGCCAGCGGCAACCATGGTTGCTGCGTGGATCAGAGCGGAAATGGGTGTGGGACCTTCCATTGCGTCGGGTAGCCACACGTGGAGCGGAAATTGGGCGGATTTTGCGACAGGACCAAGGAAGACCAGTACGGCAAAAACGACGGCGAGGAGGGTGCTAATTTGTCCGGTCGTGATTAAATCGACGAGGCGATCGCCCACCACATCAAACTCAAAACTACCCGTCGCCCAGTAAAGACCCAGCATCCCCAGCAACAGACCAAAGTCCCCTACCCGGTTCGTGACAAAAGCCTTTTGACAAGCATCCGCCGCTGCCTTACGGTCATACCAAAAACCAATGAGGAGATAAGAACACATCCCCACCAATTCCCAGAAAATATAGACCTGCACGAGGTTCGGACTAAAAACCAGCCCCAACATCGACGAACTAAAAATACTCAGATAGGCGTAAAAACGCACATAGCCAGGATCATGCGCCATGTAGCCATCGGTGTAGATCATCACCAACAGCGCCACCACCGTCACAATCACCGACATCAAAGAACTCAGGTGGTCAACGGTATAGCCCATCTGGAGATGGAAATCCCCCGCCGCTGCCCATTCCAGAGTGTAGGTGTACGCTTCATGCCCTTGTAGCTGACTCCAGAGCAAACTAAAGGACAGCACCATCGATGCCCCAATGAGCGTTAAAACAAGCACAGAATTAAGTTTCCGTAGCTTGTTCGTGAATTTGTTTAAAGAGATTAGACCAATTCCGATCAGCATTGCCCCCAGTAGAGGGAATACCGGAATTAACCATGCATATTGATAGAGCGGTTCCATTACGAATGCCTAGGATTCTTGCTTTCTAAGTTACACATCCATTGATGTCCGATTTCCCGAAAAAATCTGGGTCACAGCGCACAGTTTAGCCAGGGCATTGTCCGGAATTACTTGGGGAGGCTTGCTCGGCTTGGGCTGTTTTACCAGACATCAATGGTCGTAGAGTTTGCCCATCATTGTGCCATATCCCCCCAGAAGTTCAATGGTTTGCACAGGTTTGGTTATATTTCTGCAATCAAGTCTGTGATGGTTGGTGTGGCGATCGCCCAAGATCCGACAACCCATTGCCAATCATTTGGCAAATTATTTTTTATTTCCCAAATCATTCAGCCCAAAACCTTTAGAAAACGTTAAAATCCCCTAATCTATGAAGATCCCCGCACAAACTTTGCCCAGAATGACACAGGTTTAACAAAAGCCCAAAAAACCTTTGTCTAGCATAGAAGCCTCAAAGTTCATACTCCCGACAAACCCAAATAGCGTCTAACTTTCAACTTCTAACAAACAGCCCGCTGACTAGTCCCAAAGTATCAGTATCAAACGCGCCAAGATCCATAAGCGATTCTATCTAGACCATCAGCGACTGCACAGCGCAATGATAGTCTAAATGGAGTAAAGCACTTATAATCTTGACTCTAGAGCGGGAAAGGAGCGGTTTTGCCGACTATTCCCCCCTCCAAGATCAAGAATACTGATAAATCAAAATATTTTGGGAAACTGCACATAATGTACGGTATCACTAGCACAGCAAACTCCGCTGGAAATCAATCCTACGCCAGTCGTCTGTTTATCTACGAAGTTGTTGGTCTCGGTGGCGATGGTCGCAATGAAAACACCTTTGTTCGCAAAAGCGGCACCACTTACATCTCCGTGCCCTACGCCAGAATGAACCAGGAAATGCAACGCATTACCAAACTCGGCGGCACGATTGTAAGTATTCGCCCCGCAGAAGACGCTATCCCTGTCGTCGCCGGGAGTAATCCCCCTGCAACAGTAGCAGCACCTTCTATGACCCCGACCCAAATCATCCACCCCAAATCGACAGACACGGAAATCCCCGTTAATATCTATCGTCCCAAAACGCCCTTTGTCGGCAAATGCATCGAGAACTATGGACTCGTCGCTGAAGGCGGTAGTGGCACAGTTCGCCACGTAACCTTTGATATCTCCGCTGGCGATCTTCGCTATCTCGAAGGTCAAAGTATTGGGATTATCCCCCCCGGCATGGACAAAAAGGGTAAGCCCGAAAAGCTCAGACTCTATTCCATTGCTTCTACCCGCCATGGCGATCGCGAAGATGACAAAACCATCTCCCTCTGCGTCCGTCAACTCGAATACCAAGACCCGGACACAGGCGAAACCGTTTACGGTGTATGCTCCACCTACCTCTGCAACCTCGAACCCGGCGCAGACGTAAACATTACCGGTCCCGTCGGTAAAGAAATGCTCCTCCCCGACGACGAAGAAGCCACCGTCATCATGCTCGCCACCGGAACAGGCATTGCCCCCTTCCGAGCCTTCCTCTGGCGCATGTTTAAAGAACAACATGAAGACTATAAATTCCGTGGCAAAGCATGGTTGATCTTCGGCGTTCCCTACACCGCCAACATTCTCTACAAAGACGACTTTGAGAAAATGGCAGCAGAGTACCCCGATAACTTCCGTCTCACCTACGCCATCAGCCGTGAACAAAACACCGCAGACGGTGGCAAAGTTTACGTCCAAAGCCGCGTGAGCGAATATGCAGACGAACTATTCGAAATGATCCAAAAGCCCAATACCCACGTTTACATGTGTGGTCTCAAGGGTATGCAACCGCCCATTGACGAAACCTTCACAGCGGAAGCTGAGAAGCGTGGTCTGAACTGGGATGAGATGCGTCGCGACATGAGAAAGAACCACCGTTGGCACGTTGAAGTTTACTAGGTTGCAAGCCTTAAACCGCTAA
>JBIKYI010000266.1:0-4916 GCA_044355355.1 Limnothrix sp.
GGAAAATTCAACGGGATATGGCAGAGCGTGGTCACACTTATCAGGATGTGCTCTCGTCCATCAACGCCCGTAAACCAGATTTCACGGCCTATATCGAACCGCAGCGTGCATTTGCTGATGTGGTAATCCAAGTCCTCCCCACGGAACTGGTGGATGACAAGGAAGGTAAATACCTCCGCGTTCGTTTGGTACAAAAAGAAGGCATCGCTGGTTTCGAGCCTGCCTATCTCTTCGATGAGGGTTCCACCATTCACTGGCGTCCCTGTGGTCGGAAGTTGACTTGTAACTATCCCGGCATCAAGATGTACTACGGTCCCGATAGCTATTTTGGGCATGAGGTTTCTGTCCTGGAAGTCGATGGTAAGTTCGATAATCTTGAGGAGATGATCTACATCGAGAGCCACCTCAGCAAGACGGGAACGAAGTACTACGGTGAGATGACTGAGCTACTGCTCAAGCATAAGGATTATCCTGGTTCTGACAATGGTACTGGCTTGTTCCAAGTGTTGGTTGGTCTCAAGATGCGCCAAACCTATGAATATTTGATGGCGCATAAAGAGGCTGTGACGGCTTAGGTCTTGTTCTTATTTATTTTTATTCAAAGTGAGGAGGGGCGAGATTGTCCCTCTTTATTTTTGGAGAATTTTGCCAAAAAGTTCATGGGGAGATGAATATTGGCGATCGCCCCTTGCTAGTCCCCAACCAAATTTTCCAATCAGTCTTAAGATAGAAAAAAGAAATACAAGAGATACCCAGTCAAAAGCATTATGGCAACCGTCAGTAGTCAAGCCACCAGTGTCGATGCCCCTACCGAAAACAAAAGTGGTCTCCCCGTCACCATCATCACCGGTTTTCTTGGGAGTGGCAAAACCACCCTGTTGAACCATATCCTCAGTAACCAAGAAGGATTAAAAACTGCCGTTTTAGTCAACGAATTTGGTGAAATTGGCATTGATAACGAGCTGATTGTCACCACCGACGAAAACATGGTGGAACTCAGCAATGGTTGCGTTTGCTGCACCATCAACGAAGATTTAGTTAATGCCGTCCATAAAATCCTCGAACGCAAAGACAAAATCGATTACCTCGTCGTCGAAACCACAGGACTCGCCGATCCCCTCCCCGTCGCCCTGACCTTCCTCGGCACAGAATTACGGGACATGACCCGCCTCGACTCCATCGTCACCTTGGTGGACTGCGCTAACTACAGCCTCGACCTCTTCAATAGCGAAGCTGCCTATAGCCAAATTGCCTATGGCGACATCATTCTGCTGAACAAAACCGATCTCGTCGATGAAGCAGATGTGGATGCCCTAGAAATTCGGATTCGTGATATTAAGGATGGCGCAAGAATTTTGCGGACGAAGAAATCTCAGGTTCCTTTGCCCCTATTGCTCAGTGTGGGTCTGTTTGAGTCGGACAAATATTACGAAGAAGCCGATGCCCACAGTCACCATGATCATGACCACCACGCCCATGATCACCATAATGAGCACGATCACCATGACCATAGCCATGATGATCATATTTGCACACCAGAATGCGATCACGATCATGAACATGACCACGGGCATAGCCATGATCACGCCCATGGGCATCACCATCACCACCATTCCAACCATTTAGAAAATGATGGTTTTACCTCGATTTCTTTTACGAGTGATAAGCCTTTTTCGATTCGGAAATTCCAGTATTTCCTGGATAATCAAATGCCTCTCAATGTTTTCCGGGCGAAGGGTTTACTCTGGTTTGATGAAAGTCCGTTGCGTCATATTTTCCACTTGAGTGGTAAACGTTTTACGATTGACGATTCTGAATGGAAACCGGGCGATGTCAAGAAAAACCAGCTTGTGTTGATTGGTCAAAATCTTGATGAAGCAAAGTTGCGGGAGCAAATTGAAAACTGTATTTGTTTGCCTTCAACGAATCGGGGCAAGGGTTTTTCATAGGTTCGTAACTAACTAAGTTGGTCATGAGTTATCGTCGTTTCTGATCAAGCTAACAAGTTTCGCGGGGGTTTATAGTTTTCTTCCCCTGCGATTTGTCGCAATCCTCCTTGATTGGGGGATTTTTTTTGACCGTGGGTTGTTGGCAAATTAGGGGCGATCGCCGAAAAATTCGCTTAATCTTAAGGTGATTACTAGGAATAATTCGCCAATGATTCGCCATGAACAAAAGACTTAGCTTATTAGCATTTGCCACACTGACTTTTCTGGCTGTCTATCCAAATCCTGCCCAGGCTGATCCTGGAGAACATCACGAACAAACGCTCAAACCCGGCTCGAATGAGATGCTCAGAGCGCCCCTCAGTTTTGCGGATGATATAGAGGTCATTGTCTCAGACGTGATTATGCCGCCCAATGCAACCATTCCACGCCATTTCCATCCCGGTGAAGAATTTATCTATCTGATTGAAGGTTCTGTGGTGAATGTTGTGGAAGGATTACCCGACACTTTGATGACCGCAGGGGATACCTTTGTGATGCCCCCCGGTGTTGTCCATGCGCCCTATGCCACCAATGAAGGAGCCAGGGCGATCGTTTTTCGGGTTCATGTCGAAGGTCGTCCGGAGCGTTATCTTGTTGAAGAATCAGTGCCAAAATAAGCTTATGTTGACAGAAAATTACCCATACATGAACTCCCATAGAGGCAATTATTTTGCCATTTCTACAGGCTGCATATCGGTGACATTTGTTAGGTAGGCAAATTCAATTTTTTCTTGGGCAAAAGCTTCAAAAATCGCTAAATTAATCTTCTGCTGAATGTCCATAGAGAGAGCATAATCACCACTTTCGACATAGTAAACAATTTCATAATTCAAACTAAAATCACCATAACTCAAGAAATGGGCACGATCAAAAGTAGTAAATTCCTGGGAGTCAATGATTTGCTGAATGATCACAGGAAGCATTGCTAATTTTTCTTGGGGTGTTTCATATAAAACCCCTAAATTAAAGGCAATACGGCGACGGGTCATGTGCTTGAAATTACGAATGCGTGAGCTAGTCAAATCCGTATTGGCAATGATAACTTGTTCTCCACCAATGCTTTTGATACGGGTTGTTTTAATGCCGATATATTCCACTGTGCCAAAAATATCGCCGACATTAATAAAATCTCCGAGGGAAAAGGGGCGATCTAAAATAATCGAAAAATAGCTAAATAAATCTCCTAAAACCCCTTGGGCAGCAAAGGCGATCGCCAAACCACCGATCCCCAGACTCGCAATCACCGCAGAGATATCAAACCCCAAATTATCTAGTAAAAATACCGCACCGATCGCCCAGATAATAATACGCACAATCGGCATCAGAGCACTAAAATCTCGCTCTAATTTGATATCTCCCTTTTTTAATAAGTAAGAACGAACCGCAAATTCGATTAATTGGGTGAGAAAGCGAATGGCGATCGCCGTTGTTGCAATGACCACCAAAGCACGAATGGTTTGCTGCAAAATAGGATGTAATGTCAGATTGCCAATTGCCAGAAAAATATTACCAATGTAGAGAAGCTGAACGAGCGATTGACTAGATATTTTGATCACCCTTGGCTCAAGCTGAGTTTGGGATTGGGCTGCCCAACGTTTCACTGAACCCAAGATCAATATCCTCGCAATATTGATCACTAAAAAACCGCCCAATAAAAAGGCGATCGCCATCCCATAATCAAGCACAGTATTACCCAAAAAACTTCGAGCTAAAAACTCCACTAACATAAATTATTCTTGCCAAAATTCATATCACTTTACCTACCCATCCTAACCGAGATAAAAAAATACTTAATCCCTCAAATTAGACAAATCACAACGTCTCGAGCAGTAGATTTCCGCGCGAATTACTTCCCAGGAAATCCAGAGAATCGGTTACCATATTCAGAGCCATCTTTACAAAACTTCGCAGCATTGATCGACATGACCTTAACGCTCATCGCCCTAGGTGTAGCCGCCACTGGATTGGTTGGTAGCCTTGCCCTGTACCTGTTCACCGCCCGCCGTTATCAGTCATCCGACACCGTGGCAGAATCCTACGACGAATGGACAGAAGATGGCATCCTCGAATATTACTGGGGCGAACATATTCATCTCGGTCACTACGGCAACCCACCCCGCAGCAAAAATTTTCTCGCTGCCAAAGCAGATTTTGTCCATGAAATGGTGCGTTGGGGCGGACTGGATCAACTTCCCGCTGGCTCAACGGTTTTAGATGTCGGGTGCGGCATTGGGGGCAGCAGTCGCATTCTGGCGAAGGATTACAACTTTGATGTCACAGGCATCACCATTAGCCCCAAGCAAGTAGAACGGGCGACGTTATTAACCCCCGCCGATGTTACCGCCAAATTTGCCGTGGATGATGCGATGAATCTCTCATTTCCCGATGCCAGTTTCGATGTGGTCTGGTCGGTGGAAGCGGGTCCCCATATGCCCGATAAAGCAGTTTTTGCGCGGGAATTATTGCGGGTGTTAAAACCGGGCGGCAAACTTGTCGTGGCGGATTGGAATCAGCGGGACGATCGCCAAATTCCGTTGAACTTTTGGGAAAAACCAGTGATGACCCAATTACTGGATCAATGGGCACACCCGAAATTTTCTAGCATCGAAGGTTTTTCGGAGTTGCTAGAGGAAACGGGTTTTGTTGCTGGCAATGTCACCAATGCCGATTGGACAAAGGAAACCCTGCCTTCCTGGTTACACACGATTTTTGTGGGGATAATTCGCCCTTGGGGATGGATGCAATACGGCGTGACGGGCTTTATTAAATCCGTGCGGGAAGTGCCGACGATTTTGCTGATGCGATTGGCGTTTGGCGCAGGTTTATGTCGTTTTGGGATGTTCCAGGCGATCCGGGCAGAATCCACCGGACAAAAGTTGGCAGAACAGGTGCAGGATCTGGCTTCAGTGTAGGTTGAAGCGCTCCAGC
>JBIKYI010000236.1:0-5280 GCA_044355355.1 Limnothrix sp.
TTGCAGGGGGGGAAGTGCATTACATGCCACTCAGGGCAGAACATGATTTTTTGCCGCAATTTGACGCAATTCCCTTAGAGATTTTGGGGCGATCGCGGTTGATGATTCTCAGTTATCCAAATAATCCCACCACGGGCATTGCGACTTTAGAATTTTTTCAAGAGGCGGTGGCATTTTGTCGGAGTCATGACCTGGTTTTGGTGCATGATTTTCCCTACAACGATATTTATTTTGCTGACACGGCTGCCCCTCCTTCAGTTTTACAAGCGGATCCTGATAAGACCTGTTCGATTGAATTTTTTACTTTTTCAAAATCTTTTAATATGGGGGGCTTTCGGATTGCCTTTGCCATCGGTAATCGGGAGATTATCCATGCCCTGCGGCGTTTAAAGGCAGTGGTGGATTTTAATCAGTATGCGGGGATTATGTCCGGGGCGATCGCCGCCCTAGAAAATGATCCCCAGACGGTAGCGACTAATGTGGCAGTCTACCAAGCGCGACGGGATGCTCTGGTGGAGGCGTTAAATGGGGCTGGTTGGTCTGTGCCGAAACCACCCGCAACCCTCTATGTTTGGGCAAAGTTGCCGGGGCAATGGCAGGGAACATCTTTGGAGTTTTGTACGCAATTGGTGGCACAAACGGGGGTAGCGCTCTCGCCAGGGGCTGGTTTTGGCACAATGGGGGAAGGTTATGTGCGCTTTGCCCTGGTGCAACAGCCGGAAGTGTTGAGGGGCGTGGTTCGTAAAATTCAAGATTTTCTACAGTAATTTCTACAAGTAAGTCACTATGACATTAATGCAGGTCTGGGGTTGTCTAATCATTTTGATTGCAGCGCCATTGATGGGGGCATTTGTCACAGTGCCTGGCGATCGCCGTTCGCGGTTATCCCAAGTCCTGGAGGTGTTGCAGGGCGTGGTGGTGATCTTGTTAAGTCGTCAATTTTTTGTGAGTGCCTCCCCCTGGGAATTATTGGCACTGTTGGCGTTAAATATGGGGCGGTATTGGCGCTACCAGGAAACGGCAATGGTGGCGGTGTTGGCGGGTTTGTTGTTGCATGATTGGCAAATTACGTTGCTGATCGGTGTGATTGGGGCGTTTGGTTTGACTTTATTTCGGCAGGTGCGTTGGGGCATTTGGGAGATGTTGGCGCGGCATGGGGGACAGGAGGGTTATCTAATGGCGGCGATCGCCCTGGCGGGGACATTGGCTTGGATTAGTAGCACTTCTCCTGATAGCCAAAATCTTTGGTCTTTGTTTCGACCGGAGCACCCTTTTCTGAACCTGGATCGTCCCCTCTCGCCGAGGCAGGTGGGGCAAGATGCGGCGGTGCTGAGTCGCCTGAAACAGTTGGGTTATCCTGTGTTGCCGGGGTGGTTGCTGTTGGCGGGGGATGATATCGATGCTTTTTGTCAGTTTGTGCAGCCTGGGAGCGATCGCCCGTTGATGCTTAGGCTCTCCAGTGAACAGCCTAGCCGTCGTTTACCGATTCCCATAGAACAGATCACCAGGGCAGTTGACCTCGAAACGGCGATTATTAATAGTTTTACCAGTGAGCCAATTGGAACCCAGGCGATTTTAATCCAGCCACAACCTGCGGTGCAGTGGTCAGGGATTACCTACAGTCGTCACCCCCTACAACATTCCGCCCAACAGGAGCCTTTTGCCGAGGTTGTCCAGGATCTGGTCACGCCGATTCTCGTGGGCGATCGCCCCGGTTGGCAATACTACGGTCTAGAGCAGCCGGAACTACAGGGAGATGTCCCCGCCGATGCCGTCTTCCCAGATGTGGCTTTAGTGGCAGAAGCCGCCCAACTCAGCCGCCGTTTAGAAAAACAACAGGGCAATCCCCAGGCGCTGGAATGGTGTTTTGATGGGCAACAATTGTGGATCCTGCGGGTACGTCCCATCTACCATCTCCATCCAGTCTGGACGAGGCGTTACATTAAATCCTTCTTCCCCTTGCCGCTCCAGCCCTTCAGTGCGTCTCTCATTGAAGAAATTGCGCCGGGGGCGATCGCCAACATTGCCGCTGCCCTATTTCCCGAAACCAGTTTACCGACCGAAGAACAGATGGTTGCCCACTTCGACGGCTATGGCTACTTTAACCAAACCTTTTGGGAAAAGACCCTCCAACGACTGGATTTACAATTCACCCAGCTCCATCATGTGCGCCAGGCGAGGTGGTACTTTGCCCTGACCCACCCCCGGCTTCTGTATCGCTATCTACAGTGGGATCGCCATTGGCATCTGGAACTAAAACAGGATATCAAACGGTATTTTTCGCCCACTTTAAAATCCATTCAACTGGCTAGCCGAAGCCTTGAAACCCTCAGTTTTTACGAACTTCAGCAAAATGTTGAACAAATCCAAACGGTGCTAGAGCGGCTCTGTACCCATCAGCTCCGGGGACAATTAATTCTTCGAGGCAGGCGATCGCTGTTGCAACTGGGTGATTTTCGGGAAATGCCTACGCCAAAATTTGTCGAGTTAAATCATATTGCCCAGGACATTGAAAATTTATTGGGTGCTGATCACTCCCTGGTACAAAGCCGAGCGGAATTATTTGCTCACCTCGCCGATATCCCCGATGGCAAGCTGATTTTTCAGCAAATTGATCAATGGTTGGCGCAATATGGTGATGGTGCGGATTACCCTTGGGAATTGGGTCAAAAGCGTTGGCGGGAGGATGCGGGGAGCATTCGCCAAAGGATTGTGCAATGGTTAACGGAGCCGTCGGAACCGGAAGCAGCACCCAGATCTTGGCAACAGCAACAACTTTTGGCTCCTCAACGGCGGTTACAGTTGGTTCAGGATTTACTCTGCTCCTATCTGGCAGCATTGCGGTTAACGTTGTTGGCGATCGCCAAGATGTGGTGTGCCCAGGGTTTACTTGCCCAACCGGAAGATATTTTTTGGTTAAAACTGCCGGAATTTAGAGTCTCGCCGCAATATCAGCCACAGAATTGGGAACAATTACGTCTAAACATTCAATCTCGCCGTGCCAAATTTCCCGTTAATCAATCTGGGCAAAAGCATTCTGTGCCGTCTGTGATCTATGGTCAAGTGGTGAGTCAGGAGGCGATCGCCAGCAGTTATTACCGACAAAAATTACAGGGACAAACCGCTAGTTCAGGTTACGTCATTGGTCGAGCCAAACTTTGCCGCCATTGGCAACAACCCCCAGCCATGCAGACGGGGGATATTTTGGTTACACCCTATCTGCACGAAAATCTCTTGCCCTTGCTCTCCCAGGTGAAGGGTGTAGTCACGACGGGCGGCGGGATGTTATCTCATGGCGCTAGCCTCGCTCGACAGGGCAATCTACCGATGATCATGCGGGTGACTAATGCCTTGGACATTCTCCAGACAGGGCAATGGATTCGCCTAGATGGTCAATTGGGTCTGGTGGAACTTTTGGATCCAGATCGCATCTCTGGGGAAGAGAGTTCGTTTCCATAAGCGGCTACAATCTCATCATTTAGGATTTCGTTATTTTTCTTTTCATGCAGCAGCAGAATTTCCTTGGGCGTTGGTATCAAGCCTACGAACAACAGCGACTCAAAACGGGTATTATCACGGCGATCGCCCTGGGTTTTCTGGGCGTGATGTCATTTCTATGGAATCTAGGGAGTACTGGGCTAGTCGATGAAACGGAGCCAATGTTTGCGGAAGCCGCACGGGAGATGTTGGCAACAGGGGACTGGATTACCCCCTACTACAATCAGAATTTTCGCTTCGATAAGCCTGCCCTCGTCTATTGGCTGATGGCGATCTCCTACAAAATTGTCGGGGTGAATGCTTGGGGAGCCAGACTGCCCTCTGCCCTCGCGGCGATCGCCCTGATGGTCATGCTGTTTTTTGTTCTCAAACGATTTGGCTTCCCCACCGCTGATGCTGCTGCCGAACCAGAAAAAGCCCTTACCCAACGTAAACTCTGGTTAGCTGGCTGGATTGGCAGTGCCCTGTTCGCCCTCAATTTCCAAAACCTCGTATGGGGCAGGAGTGGTGTGTCGGATATGTTGCTCAATGCCTGTATGGGGGCTGGTCTGATTAGTTTTTTCTACGGTTATGCCACGGGCGGTAAGGCTATCAATCGCTGGTTGCCCAATGGCTGGTATTTGCTCAGTTATGCCTGTCTCGGCTTGGCGGTACTGACGAAAGGCCCTGTGGGGATTGCCTTGCCGGGTTTGATCATCATTGCGTTTTTGGTTTATCTCGGTCGTTTTTGGTCGGTCTTTCTCGAAGCGAAGCCCCTGGTGGGTGCGGTGGTTTTTTCTGTGGTTGCCATACCTTGGTATGTGTTGGTGATCCTGAAAAATGGTCAGACCTATATTGATGCATTCTTTGGCTACCACAATTTTGATCGCTTTACGGGGGTGGTCAATGGTCATGATGCGCCCATTTATTTTTACTTTCCGGTGGTGCTGATTAGTTTTATTCCTTGGTCGGTGTTCATTCCGGCGGCGATCGCCCGCTTAAAACTCCACCATATTCAAGAGTGGCGACAACAACCCCGCCATGCCCACCTCGGTCTTTTCGCCTGCACCTGGTTTGTGGTGATTTTTGTCTTTTTTACCATTGCCGTCACCAAATTACCCAGCTATACTTTGCCTCTCTTGCCTGCCGCTTCGATTCTAGTGGCGCTGCTCTGGAGCCAGATGATCCACGAACCCCAACAACCCAGCAAATTTTTCTGGTGGAGTAGCGCGGTTAATGTCTTATTTCTGGTGATTCTCGCCGTTTTTCTCTACATCAGTCCCCGCCTCATCGGCTACGATCCCGCTGCCCCTAATCTTGATCAAGATTTTGCCGATAGTTTGATCCCCGAATTAGGCGCTGTCCTCTGGGCGATCGCCGCCCTTGGTGGCATCCTCTGCTTATTCGCCTTAAAGTCACGTTTAGGCTTACTGATCACAAACGTAATTACCTTTACACTTTTTATTAGTTGCGTTCTCATACCCACCTCCAGCTTCCTTGACCAACACCGTCAAGCAGGTCTACGGGACATAGCCAATGGCATCAAAACCCTACGACAGCCCCAAGAAGAAGTCGTTATGATCGGTTTCGAAAAGCCCAGCTTGGTTTTTTATTCAGAACAACACATCCAATTTTTCAACCTCAGATCCCAAGCAATTGATTACATCTATGAGCACCAAAAGGAAAGCAATGATACGATTCTGGTTATTGGCAAGGATAACTTCCTTGACGATTTTTCCGCGAATCACCCCCAAGTCCAAATCTTGACTGAGGGATTTCCTTATAAACTGGTACGCCTTTCCA
>JBIKYI010000237.1:0-5279 GCA_044355355.1 Limnothrix sp.
TTTCTTGAGCAAGTCAAAATCCTCGCTGAAGCTGCGCAAGAATTCGGCAATCAAGATATTCAAAAAATTGTCAAAAATGCTATTAATTGCATCAAAGGAATGCTCTCTGATCTACCTCCAAGCACAGCTATTTTAAGCACTTGTAGTCAAGTATTACCCTTGATAATCACTTTTTTTGGCATGTAAGAATTTCCCTTTCCTTGTTGGTGGGGCTTAAGAGGGATTAACTTTTGGACAAGTTTTAACCATCGTGCCATGCTATTTTGTCATCCCCTAAGATTTAAAATATAGCGTTTTCGTATAGCGTTTTCGTCCTAAATGAAGCACATGTATTTCTCGCTGAGTAAAGATTTGGGTTATCAGTTAGTACCTCATAAAAAGCGAAAGTGCTATATACACAAGCTCTATAAATGACCCGTTTTCACGTAGATAGTACAGCCATCATCGCTAAAAGGTTTATGAACACTCCCCGCAGGATTACGGAGCCATGTTCCCTGGGGATAAATACCCGCTTCGTCGGCGAAGGTTCCCGACACGACAAAAATCTCCTCCCCCCCATATGGCGATGGCGCTGGAAATGGGTTCCCGGTTGCCAACGCACTAGGGCAACATTTTCCCCGCGAAAACTATGGAGGGGCATCACTTCCAAGCCTTTCACTAAGCCCGGAAACCAAGGGGTGTTCTCCGTATCGATGCGCACGGTGGTTTGATCCTCCGGTGACATTTGTTGGAGCTTCACAAAAATGGTGCATCCCGATTCACTACTGGGACGATGGCTAGAGCCAACGGGATTACGCACATAGGTTCCCGCTGGATAAGTGCCATGTTCATCAGCGAAGATCCCTTCTATCACCAAAAATTCCTCGCCACCGCCGTGGGTATGTTCTGCAAAATGGCTATTGGGCGCATATTGCACGAGGGATGTGGCACGGGCGATTTCTTCGCCATCACGATCCAGCATCCGCCGCTGCACGCCTGCCATGGGGGAGTCTTGCCAGGGTAATTCTGGGGTATTCAGGACAACTCGTTCGGCAAGATTTGCGTGGATTTTCATGGCTTTGGCGGTGGCTCAAATCAATGGGTCGTGATGGTGATGGGCTAGTTAGGCAAGAAATTTTTCGACGCAGCGGACAAACATTTCTACGCCCATACCGAGGACACTTTCATCGAAGTTAAAGCGGGGGTGATGGTGGGGATAGGCGAGATCTGCTTGGGGATTGGCGGAACCGAGGAAAAAGTAGCAACCGGGGACTTCTTGCAGGAAAAAGGACATGTCTTCGCTACCCATGGTTTGGCATTCTGGCATGACACCGAGGGGGGTTTCGATGGTTTCTTCGGCGATGGTTTTGATCAGGTTGGCGATCGCCGGATCATTGATGGTCGGGGGATACATGGGGATGTAATCCAGTTCGTAGGTTGCACCGTAACTTTGGCAAACGCCGTTGACGATGGTTTCGAGGCGATCGCCCATAACCCTCGTGAGTTGGGGATTAAAATAACGCACCGTGCCGCTGATATTGGCAAAATCCGCAATGACATTATGGACATCTCCCGCCTTAAATTCTCCCACCGTCACCACCGCCGCATCAAGGGGATTAACTGATCGGGAAACTAGGGTTTGGAGCGCCGTCACAATGTGGGAACCCACCACGATCGCATCTACCGTTTGGTGGGGCAATGCGCCATGTCCTCCCTTACCCTGAACCCGCAGATGGAAGGTCTCCGCCGCTGCCATCAATGCTCCCGGTCGTACCCCCACAGTGCCGAGGGGCAGGTTATTCCAGATATGGAGACCGATAATGGCATCCACATCGGGATTTTTCAGGACTCCCGCCTTGATCATCGGTTTTGCGCCCCCTGGGCTTTCCTCGGCGGGTTGGAAAATAATTTTGACTGTACCTCTAAAACCATCGCGATGATCCTGGAGATATTTGGCTGTACCAAGGGCGATCGCCACATGACCATCATGACCACAGGCGTGCATGATCCCATCATGTTCAGAGCAATAATCGATCTCATTTTCCTCCTGGATCGGCAGTGCATCCATATCCGCCCGAATAGCGAGTACCTTACCCGGTTGCTGCCCTTCGATGATCGCCACAATGCCCGTTTTCGCAATGCCCGTCTCGTGAGGGACACCCCAAGCGGTTAACTGTTGCGCAATAAATGCCGCCGTTAAATTTTCCTCAAAGGCAAGTTCCGGTCGTTGGTGAAAATTACGTCGCCACTGTACTAATTCCGGTTGGATCGCCTCAATGCTGGGACGAATG
The DNA here is from genome assembly GCA_044355355.1 of Limnothrix sp. GTDB lineage: Bacteria > Cyanobacteriota > Cyanobacteriia > Cyanobacteriales > MRBY01 > MRBY01. The sequence continues at coordinate 2,271 of JBIKYI010000237.1, forward strand.
CGATGCTTATGCAGGATGGCATCAAGACTGACAGTTGCAACCATAACAATTTAGGTAAAAATCTGAAGAGGTATTTATTTTATTAGTTTAATAGTTTTGGTAGATGGGTTTAGCAATCATCGACATTACTAACACTAATCATCGTCTGACGAGGAATGCCACAATAAACGCACGGCAAGCGTGGCAAAACCAATGGCAGCTAAACCTTTCAATAGTTGCGTTGGGATGAATTGCGCCGCTGCGCCCCCTGCTAATACGCCAATTAAACTGGTGGTGATTAAGGCGGTCACTGAGCCAAAAAAGACGGCAATGGGTGATTTGGAACTGCCCCCCAGGGCGATCGCCGCGAGTTGGCTTTTATCCCCAATCTCCGCCAAAAATACCGTAATAAACGTCAAACTCAATAATTGCCAATCAATATCCATCATGCTCTATCCCAACATATCCACAATAAGCAAACCCGAAATCACCAACAGCAACACCCCCACGCAAATATCCAGTACATCCGGCGCTAAACGTTTCGCTAACCAATAGCCGATAATCACCCCCAGTAAACTCGTGGCGATCAGGGCGAGAGCCGCCCCTAAAAAGACAATCCAAGGGGATGCCGCTTGGGCAGCAATAAGAAGGGTTGCTAACTGGGTTTTGTCGCCCATTTCTGCGATGAAAATTGTCAAAAAAGTCGATCCAAAGACCGTCCAAATTGACCATTGTTTTTCCTGGTGGGGGGATTGCCCGGAAGCCATAATTGTTAAATCTTTATAAAAAGCAGCCCAAACTGAGCTACTGGACAGTTTATCAGTTTCCGTTATCCCCAGGAGGGTGATGGGGACGAGTTAGGGCATAGATTAGGCTTGGTGTACCGCCGATCAAACCCAATGCCAGCCAAGATTTGAGGTCATAACCCTTGCGATAGGCGATCGCCGTTGCGAGGAGACCGACGAGACAATGGAGGATGGCAAGGGGGAGAATCGGGTGATCAAAAAGGGGATTGTTCATGGGGATCAATGGTATAACCATTAGAAACAATGTAACATTTCGCAAAGAATATCAATGACATCAGTTACTGTGCGGCCAAGTGCCACGACTCTTTTGGAAAAACATCCGAACTTACGGATGCGTGACATTCTCGATACGATCCCTCGCTCTGTGTATGAAATCAATCCGGTTAAAGCTTGGTCTCGGGTTGTTTTGAGTGTGGCTGCTGTGGTCGCCAGTTATGCGCTTTTGGCGACGGTTCCCGCGATGGTTCCCGTGGCTGTGCGTGTTGTTTTATTGCCTGTTCTCTGGTTTATTACCGGAACTGCCCTCACTGGCTTTTTTGTGTTGGGTCATGATTGTGGACACCGGTCTTTTTCCCGCAACAATACGGTGAATGATCTGGTGGGTCACTTGGCGTTTCTACCCCTCATTTACCCTTTCCACCCTTGGCGTTTACTCCACAACCATCACCACCGTTATACCAATAACATGGATGAGGATAATGCCTGGGCACCCTTCACTGGTCAGGATTATGATGATGCGCCCCAATGGTTGAAGTTTATCTATACTCACATGCGTGGTCGTTTCTGGTGGTTGGCTTCCATTGCGCACCAGATGAAGTTGCACTTTGATTGGAGTCAGTTCGAGGGCAAGAAGCGTGAGCAGTTCCGTTTCTCGGCGCTATTTGTCATTATTTCGGCGGCGATCGCCTTCCCGGTGATGTTCTATACCCTCGGTGTTTGGGGTGTGGTCAAGTTCTGGTTAATGCCCTGGATTGGTTACCATTTCTGGATGAGTACTTTCACGCTGGTACACCATACGGTTCCTGAGATTCCTTTCAAATATAGTGATGAATGGAACGAGGCGATCGCCCAGCTTTCCGGTACAGTCCACTGCGACTATCCCAAGTGGGTGGAAGTGCTTTGTCACGACATTAACGTCCACGTTCCCCACCACCTGTCTACGGCGATTCCTTCCTACAATTTGCGGGCTGCCTATGACAGCATCAAAGAAAACTGGGGCGATTATCTCTACGAAACGAAGTTTTCTTGGGATCTAATGAAGACCATCACCGACGAATGTCATATTTATCACCCGTCGGAAAACTACATTCCCCTGAAGCAACATTTGCAAAAGTAAGTTTTTCCAGGTCACTTACCAAATATTGGTGAGATACCTGTTAAACATTCGTTTGAATTGATGCTCAAAACCATCCTAAATTAATATTTGGGGTGGTTTTTTATTATTGTGGCTATTGCTGAACTAGAGGGCTTGCCATTCAGGTTTCACAACTTAAGCCATTTTTTCTATGCGCCAGCCCGTTTGTGTGCCAATTTTTCCCGATTTGATAAAACGCCAATTCCCCCGCTCAAAGGAATCTTTGCCATTACTGGTTGAGGGTTTAACGCCAATTAATTGTTCCACTTCCGTCGAAGAAATAACCCAGTTGGCATTAGCGGCTTGCTCTAAAATGGATAGGTATTCTAAGGGATTAGCGGGTTTTAAATGGGTCACGATTGTATCTTCTAACTTCGCTAAACTACTGGCGATCGCCCCTAACTGTTGTGTCATGGCTGCCATTTGTTGACCGATCATGACCATGGGATCGGGCATATTTGGCTGGGGTGACTCTACGGGTTTTACCTCCGGTTTTTCTGCCGGGAGACTAGGCTCTGGTGGCTGAGTTTGGAGGATGTTCCACAGCAACACCAGGGGCTTGTCCCATGACCGAGACACTATCATCCCAGGGGTCTGGCGCTAACTGATTGGCTTTCGTTAAACTCGGCTGAAAATCATGGGTTTTAATCCAGGAGCGATTCACCATCGTTGCTAAATTTTGCAGATATTCTGCGGTTTGGCGATCGCCTTTTTGGATGAATTGATCTGCCACTTGTTGCATAAAAGTGACAAGCTGGGGTGTGATTAATTTCTGATTTTTCTGGAGAATTTTGGGGACATTCTCCGGCGTAGTATTTAATAAAGTTTGGAGGAGTTCTGCGTAAACCTGGGTTTGGCTTTCGGGCTTGG